>JAPDQV010000003.1:44239-122544 GCA_034505495.1 candidate division KSB1 bacterium
CTGCTCAGAGATTTGCCGTTATTGCAAAAGATCGCTGCTGCCGCCGTGCGCGCCGTCGATCTGCCGGTCACCGCCAAGCTGCGCAGCGGCTGGGACGCCGCTTCCATCAACGTGGTCGAAGCAGCCCGGCGCTTAGCAGACGTCGGCATCGTCGCATTGACGGTCCATCCCCGAACCCAGACGATGCAGTTCAGCGGCAAAGCGGATTGGGAGATCATCCGCCGAGTCGTCGAGGCGGTTTCGATTCCGGTTATCGGCAACGGCGATGTCAAGTCCCCGGCTGACGCGCAGCGGATGTTCGAAACGACGGGCTGCCGCGGCGTTATGATCGGACGCGCCGCCTGCGGAAATCCGTGGATTTTCCTCCAAATTCGTCGGTTTCTGGACCACGGTATTCTGTCGCCTGACCCCTCACCGGCCGAAAGAGTTCGAACCGCCCTCGACCACCTGCAAAGATGCATCGAAAAGATGGGTGAAAAGCACGCCGTCGCCTTTATGCGCAAACAATTGGTACATTATTTCAAAGGACTTCCTCATGCATCTCTCATCCGACAGAAACTCGTTACGGCAAGCAGCTATCAGGAAGTTGAGCTGGCCTTAAAGACCGTCACCCGGAGAGTTCTGAGCAGTGAGGATATAGTCGTTTGAAGCCCACAACCGAGATCCGAGAAGGAGGAGCTATGCAGCGGAAGCGAGTCATAATTATGGGGGCGGCGGGTCGCGATTTTCATAACTTTAACGTCTTTTTTCGAAATAACGATGCCTATCGAGTGGAAGCCTTTACGGCAACCCAAATTCCGAACATCGACGGGCGCCTGTATCCGCCGGAGCTGGCCGGAGAACTGTACCCTGAGGGTATTCCCATCTTTGCCGAAGAGGAGCTGCCCGAACTGATCCAAAGTCGCCAAATCGATGAAGTCTATTTTTCCTACAGCGATGTTTCTCACGAAACGGTGATGCACAAGGCGTCGTTGGTGACCGCAGTTGGGGCATCGTTTTGTCTCCTTGGTAAGCGTTTTTCCATGCTGAAATCGAGCAAGCCGGTCGCAGCAGTCTGTGCTGTGCGCACAGGATGCGGCAAGAGCCAAACGAGCAGAAAAATCGCATCGCTGCTGCGCGGCGCAGGCAAACGGGTCGTAGTGGTTCGTCATCCTATGCCCTACGGCGACTTGGTTGCTCAACGGGTGCAAAGGTTTGCTTCATTTGACGATCTTAAAAAATATCGCTGTACCATTGAAGAGATGGAAGAGTATGAACCCCACATAGCTGCCGGCTCGGTTGTTTATGCGGGCGTCGACTATGAGGCAATTCTGCGCGAAGCGGAAAAGGAAGCCGATGTGATTTTATGGGACGGAGGCAACAACGACATTCCTTTTTTTATGCCGGATTTGCATATAACCGTCGTCGATCCCCTGCGGCCGGGTCATGAAATCCGTTATCATCCGGGTGAAACCAACCTGCTGCTGGCCGACGCCGTGGTTATCAACAAGGTACCGGAGGCGCGCTTGGAGGACGTCCGCACCCTTTACGGAAACATACGGGCGGCGAATCCGCGTGCCGTCATTATTGAAGCTGCGTCGCCTATTCGTTTGGAAAAACCCGAAGTGGTCGCCGGCAGGAGAGTGTTGGTGATCGAAGACGGTCCCACTTTGACCCATGGAGAAATGTCCTTCGGCGCCGGCATCATTGCAGCGCAAAAGTTCGGAGCGGCAGAAGTCGTCGATCCGCGGCCCTTTTTGCGAGGATCGCTCATTGATACCTTTCGTCGGTACCCTCACATCGGCAGACTGCTGCCCGCCATGGGATACGGCGAAGAGCAAATGCGCGATCTCGAAGCCACCATCAATGCCGTCGATTGCGATGCCGTCATCATCGGAACACCGATCGATCTTCGCCGCGTCATCCGTATCGAAAAGCCCTCTACGCGCGTTTTTTACGATCTTCAGGAAATCGGTCACCCCGACTTGACCGACGTTCTGCAAAGTCTGTTGACACAATTCTAACCATTGATCATCAACCAGGGACTGAAACGCTATGGAACAGACATTGGCCATCTTTAAACCCGATTGCCTCGAAAAAGCCTTGTTGGGCAAAGTTCTCGACAAAATCCTCACTGCGGGATTTCAGATCAAAGCCATGAAGATGATAAAGCTGACCCGCAAAGAGACCGAGTCTTTTTATGAAATTCATCGCGGCAAGCCGTTTTTTACCAAGCTGGTCGAGTTCATGACTGAAGGACCAGTGGTCGTCGCAGTTTTGGAAAAAGAAAATGCGGTCGCCGATTGGCGCGCTTTGATGGGGAAAACCGACCCTCATGAGGCGGCTGAAGGAACCATTCGTCATCTATGGGCCGAGACCGTATCGCGAAACGTTGTGCACGGCTCCGACTCGATCGAAAATGCCCAGCACGAAATCAGCTTCTTTTTCAGCCAAGTAGAACTTCTCTGAGGATTTCCGTTTAGGCTGCGGAAAATAAATTTGAATATAATTCATAAAAAACGAATTTTTGCTTGACTCTTAAGGGATTTATTGCTAATTTTGCCGCCGATTTTTCGAGGATGGCTGTGATCAGATTTTTTCTCAGTCGGATCAAGGAAGGGCATTCAGAATTTGAAGAACAGGTCAGCCCTTTCGATATTGAGCTCTTGAAAGAAGACGGCTTTACCTCTCCAGTCGATATTTTTTATTTGGTCGACAAGGTTGGAGAGGAAATATTTGTCAAAACGAGGCTGAGAACTCGAGTTGAACTGGTTTGTGATCGGTGCTTGGAACCCTATGTGCTGGCGCTGGACGAGACCATCAGCTCGATTATGACGCCGGACGAAAAGCTGGCCGCACGGAATGATGAAGATATCTATCTGATCGCCAAAACGACCAATGAAGTCGACATTACCGAAGCGGTCAGGGACACGTTGTTGCTTGCGATCCCTTATAAAAAGCTTTGTCATGTGGATTGCAAAGGGCTGTGTCCCCACTGCGGTGCAAATCTCAACCTGACGCAATGCACCTGCGGAGACAACTATCGTGATCCGCGCTGGGAAGCGCTGAGCAAGCTCAAGTTCGATTAACCCTAACCCAATAGAGGAAACGATGCCGAATCCGAAACGTAGACATTCGCATTCCCGACAAGGAAAACGGCGTGCGAATTGGCGGGCCGAAGTGCCGACCGTTGTCGAGTGCTCGAACTGCCATCAACCCAAGTTGCCGCACCGCGCATGTCCGAACTGCGGTTACTACAAAGGCCGTTCGATCTTTTTACCCCGCGAGTCCTAATCTTTTTCCGCCTGCCGCAGGCCAACTCTGTCCGATTTTTCATGTAAAACAGCTTTTTAGATCGGAGATTGCGTGATTAGGATCGCATTGGATGCCATGGGGGGAGATAACGCGCCGCACGATGCCGTCCATGGAGGTGTAGAGGCGGCGCGCGCTTCCAAAGGGCGATTTGAAATCGTCCTTGTCGGCGACAAGGATGTTGTGCAAAGAGAACTGAATCGTCATTTTCATATTCATGATTTGCCGATCTCCGTGGTTCATGCTTCGGAAGTCGTCGGCATGGATGAACAGCCTTCCGTGGCGCTGAAAAAAGGCGACTCCTCCATTGCCGTAGCCATGAACCTTCACGCCAAGCGCCAAGTCAGCGGTGTGGTCAGCGCCGGAAATACCGGCGCCGTAATGGCCGCGGCATTGTTCGGTCTGAAGCGCATCAAAGGGATTCGCCGGCCTGCAATCGGTCAACTTCTTCCCACCCAAGAGGGGCGAAAAGTACTGCTGCTCGACGTGGGCGCCAATGTCGACAGTCGGCCGGAGGACCTGGTGCAGTTCGGCATCATGGGCAGCATCTATATGGCAAAGCTGTTCAATATCGACCGGCCGCGCGTCGGTCTGCTGAACATCGGCCATGAAGAGGGCAAAGGCAACGAATTGGCGCTGAAAGCCTATCAATTATTCAAACAGTGCGACTGCAATTTCATCGGCAATGTCGAAGGCAGCGACATTACCCGCGGTGTAACCGACGTCGTGGTGTGTGACGGCTTTGTCGGCAACATTGTGCTCAAGGCCGCCGAGAGCATGCACGGACTCTTTAAAATGAATATGCGTCGGTTGGTGAAAAAGTATCTTTTTTCCCAGATCGGCGCAGTACTGATGAAACCGACGCTCGAGGGCATTCGCAAGGTTTTCGATTATCAGGAATACGGCGGTGCACCGCTTTTGGGCGTACAAGGCTGCTGCGTGATTGCGCACGGCAAATCGACCCCCCGCGCCATAAAAAATGCCGTTTTGGCTGCCTACAAGTTCATAACGGAAGATGTTAACGGCAAGATCGAAGCTGAATTTGCTTTAAAACTGCAGAAAGAGTGACGCATCTGGTTGCAACGAAAGAATCTTTATGATCAATAAACCTTTTTCTCGTATCGTCGGAACCGGCATGGCGCTGCCGAAAAAGATTTTAACCAACGCCGATCTGGAAAAGATGGTCGATACGAGCGACGAATGGATCAAGACGAGAACCGGCATCGAGACGAGATATATTGCGGCGCCCGATCAATTCACCTCTGATCTGGCGACCGAGGCGGCGCTCAACGCCCTTGCAGATGCCCGTCTGGCTCCCGAAGACCTCGATGTCATTATTTTAGCCACCATCACCGGAGACATCGGCTTCCCGGCAACGGCGGTCTTTGTGCAGAAAAACATCGGCGCCGTCAATGCAGCGGCTTTCGATATTCAGGCAGCCTGCACCGGTTTTATTTACGCTCTGGAACTGGGCGACGCTCTGATCGCCGCAAAAAAAGCGCGCAACGTTTTGATCATCGGCGCCGAGTCGCTTTCGCGCGTAACCGATTATACCGATCGCAATACCTGCGTTCTATTCGGCGACGGCGGCGGGGCCGTCGTCCTGCAGCCTGCGGTGGATGAACACGGCATACTGGCCGTCTATATCCGCAGCGACGGCCGCCTGGCCGATCTTCTCAAATTGGACGGTCTCGGCACGAAACATCCGCCGACGCCGGAAAATTACGAAAAAAAGCTGCATTTCATCCGCATGGAGGGCAAAGAGGTGTTCAAAAACGCCGTTACTTCGATGGGCGATGCAGCCGAGCTGATCCTCGAGCGCGCGGGCTTGACTACGGATGACGTCGATCTGCTCATCCCCCATCAAGCCAATATCCGTATCATCGACGCAACGGCTAAGCGCATCAAACTGCCGCCGGAAAAGGTCTTTGTCAACGTCAATCGTTACGGCAATACTTCGGCGGCGTCGATTCCGATTGCAATGGATGAGGCGCGGCGACAAGGCCGCATCAAGCCGGGCGATGATGTGGTGCTGGTTGCATTCGGCGGCGGATTGACGTGGGGATCCGCTGCCATCCGTTTTTAACCCAAGCCGAAAGCCGAATCCGTTATGTCGACAGCGCAAAAAATCGCTTTTCTCTTTCCAGGACAGGGCTCCCAGTATGTCGGTATGGGGAAAGACCTGTTCGACGCTATTGAATCCGTTCGTCAACGGTTCCGTACGGCTGAAGAGATTTTGGGCTTTGAGCTGTCGGATATCTGCTTTAACGGTCCGGACGAAAGACTGGCGCAGACGCGCTATACCCAACCGGCAATTTTCGTTCACAGTTTTGTCGTCTTTGAACTTTTGCGGGAAAAAGGCATCGAACCTGTGTTTGTTGCCGGTCACAGTTTGGGCGAATACACGGCGCTGGCAGCTGCCGGCGTTTTTTCCTTCGAAGAAGGGCTCAAACTCGTAAAGCAGCGCGCAGGGTTGATGCAGGCGGCCGGCGAAGAAGCCAAAGGCGCGATGGCGGCGATCATCGGTCTGGAAAAGAGCCGGGTGGAGGATATCTGCCGTACCGCATCCGCAGAAGGGACCATCATCGCCGCGAATTTCAATGCTCCGGATCAAATCGTCGTTTCAGGCACGGAAGCGGCAGTGATGAAAGCGATCAACCTCGCCGAAGCCGCCGGTGCCAAGCGGGCCGTCAGGCTCAATGTCGGCGGCGCCTTTCATTCTCCTTTGATGCGTTCGGCGCTGAGGCCTCTCAGTCAAGTTGTCCAAACGATCGAGTTCCGCACGCCGACGGTCCCCGTATTCAGCAACGTCAGCGGGAGGCCGTCTACAGACCCCGGGCAGCTGAAAACGGCATTGATCGAACAGCTGTGCAGTCCCGTGCAGTGGGTTGAAACCATTCAGCAGATGCAGGCAAACGGTGCGGAACGCTTTATAGAGGTCGGGCCGGGAAAGGTCTTGAGCGGTTTGGTGCGTCGAATCGACCGCTCGCTGAACGTCCTTTCTATCGGTACCGTTGAACAATTGACGCTTTTGGAGGAAGGCAATTGATTTCGTTGGAAGGCAAGACAGCCGTCGTTACGGGAGCGGCCAGGGGCATCGGCGCCGCCATCGCCGAGGCGTTGGCTGCCGCAGGATGCAGCGTCGTCGTTTCCGATATCGATTTGACGACTGCCGAAGCAACGGCCGAAACCATACGCAGCCGCGGGGGCAGAGCGATCGCGTGCAAAACCGACGTCTCGGTGCCCGAGCAGGCAGAGGAACTGATTTCGGCAGCAATTCGAGAATTCGGCCGTCTCGATATTTTGGTCAATAACGCCGGCATTACCCGAGATAACTTGATTATGCGCATGAGCGAGGAGGAATGGGACCTGGTCCTGCGCGTTAATTTAAAAGGCGTTTTCAACTGCATTAAAGCGGCCTCAAGACCCATGTTGAAACAGCGTTCCGGCAAGATCATCAACATTGCGTCGGTGGTGGGAGTCATGGGCAACGCCGGTCAAGCAAACTATTCCGCCTCAAAAGGCGGGGTGATTGCTCTGACCAAATCGGCGGCAAAGGAGTTTGGTTCGCGCAACATTCAGGTCAACGCCGTTGCGCCCGGCTATATTGAAACCGATATGACGCGCGGCCTGCCGGAATCGGCAAAGCAGAGCTTTTTAAACTTGATTCCCTTGCAGAGAGCCGGACAGCCCAAAGACGTCGCCGATGTGGTTCTCTTTTTAGCATCGCCGTTGTCCGATTATGTGACCGGCCAAGTCCTGCACGTCGACGGTGGTATGGTCATGTAGGGAGTTACGGTCTGTAGAATTCAAACCATAATAATCTCAATATCCAGGAGGTAGAAACATGTCAGCTGTGGAAGAGCGAGTCAAACAAATAATCGTCGACCAATTGGGTGTCGATGCCTCGCAGGTAACGGAAGACGCTTCTTTTATCGATGACCTCGGCGCCGATTCTTTAGATACCGTCGAGCTGGTGATGGCCTTTGAGGAAGAGTTCGGCATCGAAATTCCCGACGAAGAAGCGGAAAAGCTGCAGACAGTCGGTGATGCGTTAAGATATTTGCGCAGCAAAAATCTTGGCTGACCCGATTTCATCTTACAGAGGCGGCGTCAGCCGCCTCTAACTTTACCGCAAACCATTCCGCAATTGTTTTCTGCAAACCGAACCAGCAGCCCAAATCGGAAGAGTTGACCCTTTTATCAGGTGAGATATGAAAATGAACCGGGTGGTTGTCACAGGCATGGGGGTGTTTACGCCGGTCGGTAACGATCTGCAGACCTTTTGGAACAATCTTGTCGAAGGGAAAAGCGGCATCGGGCCGATCACCCAAATCGACGCTTCGAATCATGCGACCAAAATCGCGGGGGAAGTCAAAAATTTTGATCCGAACGAGTATCTCGACCGTAAAGAGGTCCGGCACATGGATCGATTTACGCAGCTGGCGCTTGCAGCTGCCGACCAGGCGGTCAAAGATTCGGGCATTCGCTTCGAAGACACCGACACGGAGCAGTTCGGCGTCATTGTCGCTTCCGGCATAGGCGGCATGAAGACGTTTGAAGATCAAATCAAGCTGTACCTTGCAGGCGGCCCGCGCAAGGTCAGTCCTTTCTTTATCCCAATGCTGATTGCCGACATCACTCCCGGTCACATTTCGATCCGCTACGGTTTAAAGGGCATTAATTACTGTACGGTTTCGGCCTGTGCTTCGGCTTCACACGCCATCGGCGAGGCTTTTCACGCTATTCGCAGCGGTATGGCGATCGGCATGATCACCGGCGGCAGCGAAACGCCGATTACCGAAATGGGATTGGCGGGTTTCAATGCGCTCAAAGCGCTCTCGACGCGAAACGATGAGCCGGAAAAAGCCAGCCGGCCGTTCGACAGCGACCGCGACGGATTTGTCATGAGCGAAGGCGCCGCCATTCTGGTTTTGGAAGAGCTGGAACATGCCAAGCGGCGCGGCGCCAAGATCTATGCGGAAATCGTCGGTGCCGCTTACACCGCCGATGCTTATCACATTACCGCGCCGGTCCCCGGCGGCGACGGCGCAAAAAGAGCCATGCTGTCGGCGCTCAAAGACGCAGGCCTTGCGCCCGAACAGGTGGATTACATTAATGCCCACGGAACTTCAACGCCTTTTAACGACAAGGTCGAGACCGAAGCCATCAAAGCCGCTTTCGGCGACCTGGCTTATCGGATCAAGATCAGCTCAACCAAATCAATGATCGGTCACTTGCTCGGCGCCTCGGGCGCTGCCGAAGCCGTCGCCACAATCATGACCCTTTATACCGGTACCATTCACCCGACTATCAATCTTGAAAAGCCGGATCCCGAGTGCGACCTCGATTACACTCCCAATAAAGCCGTCAAAAAGGATGTGCAGGTCGCTCTTTCCAACTCGTTCGGATTCGGCGGGCATAACGTCTGCCTGGCTTTCAAAAAATATTCAGATTGACATTGCATGAATCGTCTGTTCTCCAGGCTGCTTGAAAGGCTCGGACTATATCGCCTTCCGCATAAAAATTGGAAGGATCTGGAGAAGCGTCTGGGTTATCGCTTCAAAAATAAGGAGCTTTTGCACCAGGCACTTAAACACCGCTCGTACCTCGTACAAAGCGGAGAGCACCGCAACGCCTCCAATGAACGGCTCGAGTTTTTGGGCGATGCCGTGCTCGGTTTTCTCATTACCGATTACCTCTATCGCGAATATCCGGATGAAGCAGAGGGGACATTGACGAATTACAAGTCTCTGCTCGTCAGCGGTACCACGCTCAGCGAGTTTGCTTCCGAGTTAAAGCTGGGCGACTTTATCCTCCTAAACGACGCCGAAAGTCGATCCGGCGGCAGAACCCGAACCTCAATTCTCTCCGATGCCTTTGAATCTCTCATCGGCGCCCTCTATCTCGACGGCGGCCTTGAGGAGGCGCGCAAATTCGTTCTTAACCGCATCACCGGTCGCCTGGATTCTCTTCTCGAAGAAGGAAAACTGCGCAACAGCAAGAGCCTCCTGCAGGAGCTTGCACAGCATTCGAATTGGTCCGGTCCCTTTTATCAGGTGGAAGAGGAGAGCGGACCCGATCATCAAAAGATCTATACCGTTTCGGTTACCGTAAACGGTAGAAAGATGGGGATAGGCAAGGGATCTTCAAAAAAGCGGGCGGAACAGAACGCGGCTGCCGAGGCGCTTCGAAGGCTGAATATTTCCTAATTGCTCCTTCCTGGGAAAATCCTTTGTTCTTCAAACAAAATAGTTTAAATTCCGCAAAAACGGTTTTGCTTTGGATGCATTCGTTACCATTGCGTCTCCCTGCGAAGCTGAATTGAAGGAAAAAGGCAGCCGTTTTTTGGCTTATGCCGCGCCCGTCGCTTCGCGCGAGGAAGCCGAACGGCTGATGGAAGGGATTCGCAGGATCCACTTTGATGCCTCGCACCATTGCTATGCCTATCGCATCGGCATCGGCAGTAAGGAAGTGACGCGAGCCGTTGATGACGGCGAACCGGCAGGCAGCGCCGGCAAGCCCATCCTCTCCGTCATCCAGGGTGAAGATCTGACCAACGTTCTCGTGGCGGTTACGCGATGGTTCGGCGGCATCAAGCTGGGAGTCGGCGGCTTGGCGCGTGCCTATGCAGAGTCGACAAAAAGAGTGCTGGAGTTGTGCCAAAGAATAACCTGCTACGAAACGACTGTTTTAGAGATCGAATTTCCTTATCAAAAGTTAAGCCCGATATTAAAAGTTGTTGAACAGTTTACGGCATCAGTCATCAGCACGAATTATGCGGATACCGTGCGCCTCTATGCGAAGATTCGGCGATCTCGGGCTGAGTCTTTTATTGCCGCACTGCAGAACGCTGCCGCAGGCCGGATAAAAATAGAAATGCAGTAGAAAGAATTCTATGGCATTGGCACTCTTTATTTTGACGTTTATTTTGAGCGCTTTTTTTTCCGGATCCGAAACCGCATACATTGCCGCCAATCGCCTCAAGCTGCACGTTCACCGACATCGAACCGGTAAAGATGCTTGCCAGGATCCAATGCGGGCCGATCAAAGGTTTTTGGCTGCAACGCTCGTCGGCAACAACATCGTCAACACGGCCTGCGCTTCTCTGGCTGTCTATTTATTTGCCTCCCATATTGATAACACTCTTTTGGTACTGAGCACGACGGCGTTTCTGCTGCTCTTTGGAGAAATTTTGCCCAAATCCGTTGCAGTTCAGCTGCCGAATGCCGTCATTCGTCCGGCCGTCCGTTTTATCAACGTCTATTATTTGCTTTTTTTTCCCTTTATACGCCTGGCCGAGGCGGCAACGAGCCTGATCAACCTTTTGCTGCATCATGAGAAAAAGACCTATCATCTTTTTTCGGCCGAAGACCTGCCGCTGCTGGTGAGGGAATACGGCGCCGCCGACATTGTCAAGCCGCATCATCTGCAGCTCTTGGGACGTGCGCTGAAAATACGCGACCATCAATTATGGGATGTTATGGTTCCCCGCACGGAAATTGTGGGAGTGGATTGGGATGATCCGCCGCAGACCGTGCGGGAGGTTTTTCTCAACAGTGGTTACTCGCGGCTGCCGGTGTTCGTCGGTGAGATAGACAATATTATCGGCTTTTATTACGTTAAAGATTTATTCAACTCTCCCCCGGACAAGCTGCCGCCGCTGCGCGAACCTCTCTTCCTGCCGGCTTCTCTCCATGTTTTGGAAGCCATGCGCCGCATGAAGGAAAAAAAAGTTACGGCTGCCGTTGCGGTAGATGAATATGTCGGCACCATCGGCCTGGTGACTATGGAGGACATTGTTGAAAAGCTCGTCGGCGCCATTAACGACGAGTTTGACCATCCCATCACCGGCGTGAAGGTCATGGACAACCGCATATTGATCGTGGAGGGTAAAACGCCGTTGGAAGAGTTGCGGGACCTTTACAAAATAGACCTGCCCGAGGGTGACTATGTGACGTTCAATGGGTTTTTGATCAATCATCTGGAAAGAGTGCCGCAAAAGGGCGAAAAGCTGACTGTTTCAAAGTATCAGATCGAAATTTTGGATGCTACACCGACCAAAGTACTGCAAGTTAAAATCACTTTTCCTGCCGAACAGGGCTTAAATCAATCGTAAATGCAAGAGGAGACGCGTCATGGTAACAAGAAGGTGTTATTGGACTGCAACCGTTCTGGCGGCAATTTTTGTTGCTGGAATTCTTTATGCTCAATCATTTGAAAGCTGCGGCACCTGGCGAATTCACGACGGCAATCGGCCGCAGCCGCCGATCATTTCGCCGCCGACTTGGGGGACACAGAATGAACCCGGGCTGCCGCCCTCAGATGCCGTGGTCTTGTTCGACGGCAAGTCGCTCGACAATTGGCGCGCCATGGACGGCAGTCCGGCCAAATGGATCGTCAAGGACGGTTACATGGAGTCGGTAAGCGGTGCCGGCTATGTTCGCACCCTACTGGGTTTCGGCGACTGCCAGCTGCACATCGAATTCATGACGCCGACCCCGCCTTCGGGAACCAGCCAGGGCCGCGGTAACAGCGGCGTCTTCCTGATGGGCATTTATGAAGTGCAGGTGCTCGATTCCTACGACAATGTAACTTACGCCGACGGCCAGTGCTCGGCAATCTATGGTCAATATCCGCCCCAGGTCAATGCCTGCCGCAAGCCCGGCGAATGGCAGACCTACGACATTCTCTTCAAAGCGCCGCGCTTTGACAACGACGGCAAGCTGCTCAAACCGGCCGTCATTACCGTCTTTCACAACGGCATCTTGACGCAGGATCACGTTGAAATCATGGGACCGACGAACTGGTGCAGCCGAACACCCTACAGCAAACACCCGGACAAGCTGCCGCTGGCGCTGCAGGATCACGGCAATCCGGTTCGATACCGCAACATCTGGCTGCGCGAGCTACCCGCCTACGGTCGTGCCGATGCCCATCGTAAAGTGCTGATCTTTGGCGAGGCGCAGCTCAAAAAATATGTCGGTACCTACAGCTCGCGCGGCGGCAAAGTAACCATCACCCTCGATGATCAGCGGCAACTGCACGCCGATTTTCCCGGCGGCAGCGCCGAACACCCCATTCTGGCTGAATCCGAAACGCGATTTTACTCGCCTTTCGTCGATGCGGAATACGAGTTTGTTTTCAAGGGAGATCAGGTCGTCGGACTCAAAGTCAATGTTACGCAGGGGGGATGGGCAGAGTACCAACGCCAATGACCGTATTGCAAAAGGGGGGATAAAATGCCGGCGTAAATCGGTAGGTTTTACGTGAGCAAATTGGCTGACATGAAATCTCCTTATCGACTCTTAGAACACAACTAATGATAGGGGTCTTTATCATGGACTCTATTTTCTATTATGTCTTGGGGATAGTCGGCGCTCTCATCCTGTTGGGATATTTTATTTTTAAAGGCGTAGTGATCGTCAGGCAGGCCGAAGCGATGGTCATCGAAAGGCTGGGAAAATTCCATCGGCTGCTCTATTCCGGCTTGAATTGGATATTCCCGATTATAGATAAACCACGGGCCCTGGATTGGCGATATGTAGAATACGATGCGGACGGCAAGCCGATTTTTCAGCAGAAAAGAATAACCGCCATTGATTTGAAAGAGACGTTCCTCGATTTCCCGCGTCAAAACGTCATCACGGCCGACAATATTTTCATCGAAATCAATGCGCTGCTTTCCTACCAGGTCGTTGATCCCAAAAGCGTTGCCTATAAAATCAACAATCTGCCGTTTGCGCTGGAAAAGGAGACGCAAACCTGCCTGCGCAGCCTGATCGGCGAAATGACGCTCGATCAGATTCTCTCCTCACGTGAAACCATCCGGCAGAAAATTCGCGCAATGCTCGAGTCTTCCACCGAATCTTGGGGTATCAAGATCAATAATGTGGCGCTGCAGGAAATCAATCCGCCGCCGGATATTCGCGATGAGATGGAAAAAGTGATGCGCGCCGAACGCGACCGGCGCGCTACCGTCACGGCGGCGGAAGGGCAGAAAACAGCGGCTATTCTTGAATCCCAGGGACAACTGGAGGCGACGATCAACGCCGCCGAAGCGGAGAAACGCAGCCTCATCCTTAAAGCGGAAGGTGAGGCTTATGCTCGTCTGCGGCTGGCGCAGGCTGAAGCCGATGCTTTGCGTCGAATAGCCGAGGCACTGGAAAGCAAAGGCATCGAGCCGACACCGTACATGATCGCCATGCGCTATTTGGAAACGCTGAAAGAGATGGTAAGCGGCAAAGACAACAAGGTCGTATATCTTCCGATTGAGGCTGTCGGCGTGCTCGGCTCTCTCGGCGCCATTAAGGATCTCTTTAAGGACCTGAAACCGATTGAAACAAATTTCATAAGAACAGGGGGGAACAATGAGCGAGGCGATCAGTCGAATCAAGGATTGGCCTGAACATGAACGACCGCGCGAACGGCTCATGAAATACGGCGCCGAAAGCCTTTCGGAGGCTGAATTGCTGGGCATCATTCTGCGCGTCGGCAACCCGAAGGAATCGGCCATGGAATTGGCCAGACGGCTTTTGATCGAATACGGCGGACTGCGCGGCATTGATCAAAGCCAAATCGGCGAATTGTGCCGGACAAAGGGAGTCGGCTTGGCCAAAGCGGCACAGATCAAGGCTGCGCTGGAACTGGCCAAACGTTTGGTGCAGCAAAAGTGGGACGGCAAAGCCGTGCTCAACAGCGCGGAGGCAGTCTATCAGTATATCCATCTGCGGATGCGCGACCTGAAACGAGAAGAGTTTCACGTGCTCTTTTTGACCGCCCGAAACGAATTGATCGACGAAAAGACGCTCTTTGAAGGCAGCCTGATGGAAAGCGTCGTGTCGCCGCGGGAAATCATTCGCACCGCCGTACAACTGGCCGCTGCAAGCGTCATCCTCCTGCACAACCACCCCAGCGGCAACCCGTCTCCCTCCGAGGAGGACCGTCGGGCGACCGAAAAAATCAGTAAGGCATGCCGCTATGCAGACATCAGCGTGCTTGACCACATCATCATCGGCAAGGACTCTTTTTTCAGTTTTGCCGATCACGGACTTTTGCCGCGATGAAAGGACGTGCTGTATTCCTTATTTTGCTTTCCTTGCAGGTCTTGAGCTGTCGAGCGCCGCATATTGTCGGCACCACATATTTTGCTGAAAACGGCATAGAGAGAATGCCTGTCAACTTGTTGCGGGAGGAAGGACCGATGGTCATCAAAGGCATCTACTTGTCCGCTCCCCCGCTATTTCAGCAGCCTTTGATAATGACCCTCATCAAGAAACAAATTGGCTATGCCTTGTTGGATGCCCCTCTGCCCTATGAGTCAGGCGATTATTTGGAAATCCACGGCGAAACGCGAGTCAATTTGGATCTAAAAGAACTGAGGCTCCAGACTGAACTAAAAAATGTTAGACGCATCGCATCCTATGCTGCTTTGTTTAATCATGCCCAACGAGACTATTGTTTCTTTTTAGATGCTGCTGAGGCCAAAGTCGCCGATTGTCCGCAGAAATTGCCGCCTTTTCCCCAGTTTTTAGCAGTCCTGGATGAGAAGGAAAATGCTTTTGTGGCATTTTTTTCTGCCGCCGATTTGTTGTATTCGGCACAGATCGATCTCGTTTACGACGTGACGGCCAGAAAACTGAATCGCATCTACATTGATTGTCATTTCAAGGGAGAGTGATTTGAGTCGAATTCGGCTGATATTCGGATTATTGATTTCGCTGATGCCCGCGATACATGCTGAAGAGATGATGATTCGTCTCGACCTGCGCCGACTGCCGCAGCCTCTAAAACGCATAGCGCCGGATGCGGAAATTGTGGCCGTTGATCGCGTGGACGGTTTTGCAGACGTCATTGTCAATGAGACGCAGTTGAAAACGCTGCAAAAGAATGGCGTTTTTGGTAGAATTGTAATTAAGGACATTAACGCCTACGCCGATTCGCTTCGGCAAAGCGGCTACTTGGAGCACTTTCACAGTCCGCAACAAATTCTTGCCGAGCTGCAAAGGGCGGCAGCTGAATCTCCCCAAATCGTCGCTCTGCATGACATCGGAGACGGTTTTTTGAAGCAGCGCGGTCTTGGGGGGCAGGATATATGGGCGATCAAAATTTCTGACGAACCGGAAAAAGAGGACGATGACGAAGCAGATGTCCTTTTCATCGGCAACATTCACGCGCGGGAAATCATTACACCGGAAGTCATCCTTTACTTTATGAATTATCTGCTCACCCGTTACGGCAAAGACCCATGGGTGACGCATCTGGTTAACAATCGGGAGATCTGGCTTATCCCAACCATGAATCCCGAGGGATTGAATCATGTTTTTTCCGGCGATCCGGTCGATCGCGGCCGAGAAGAACGACGCAATCCTTTATGGTGGCGAAAAAACATGCGCGACAACAACGGTGACGGCATCTTTTCCCCTTATACGGACGGAGTTGATTTGAACCGCAATTGGGGCTGGCAATGGGGAATCGATGACCGCGGCTCCAGTCCGTATTACGGCGAAGTTACCTATCGAGGCGCAGCACCCTTCTCGGAGCCGGAGACGCAGGCGCTGCGTGATTTCGTCAAACAGCACCGTTTCGTCGTGTCGCTTTGTTACCACAGCTACAGCAATCTATGGCTATATCCTTGGGGCTACACTTTTGATCCCCTCCCTGAACCGGTCTTGCGTATATTTAAGGAACTGGCCGACAGCTGCACGACTTATAACGGCTATCGTTCCCTGTCTTCGTCGGAACTCTATCTTGTAAACGGCGACAGTGACGATTGGCTATGGGGCGAATGCGGCATCTATGCCTTTTCTCCGGAAGTAGGGCACCCCGATTTCGACGGCTTTTTCCCGGACACTTCCCGCATCCTGCCGTTGGTTTCCGAAAATTTGGGCGCCAATCTTTTCATGACTTATGTCGCAGGCGAAGAGCCGAGGATTTCTTTCGTAAAACTACAGGATGCCGAGGTCAATCAAACCGTCCGTATTCAGGCAACCGTTCGACCTCCGATCGTTCTAACCACGCCGGTCGAATTGGATAGTGCGGCCATTTTTCTGCATTACCGCTACTCTGATGACTTGGTTTTTCATACGATTTCTTTACAACCTGATCCGGACGCAGAGTCTTTTGTTTCTCAAATTTCCTTTTCGCGGCCGGGGCGGGTGTACTATTATGCAGAAGCCGCCGATAAGCGCGGCAGGCGCGGATATCATCCGCGAGGTGCGCCTTTGGCCGTCGATTCGCTGATAGTCTATCCGATGACAAGGGTTGCCGATATTTTCGTCGCTACACCATTCTCGGTTTTCCCAAATCCGTTCAACAGTGAAGCATTGGTCTCCTTTACCATAAACGGCCGAGAGCAGGTTCTCCTGCAGATCGTCGATCTAAGGGGAAGAGCAATTCGCACTCTATGCAATCAATTCTTGGACGAAGGCGCTTACACCTTGCGTTGGCAGGGTGATTTGGCCGACGGCTCGCAGGCTGCATCAGGAATTTACTACGTGATGCTAAAGAGCGGCAGACGCCGGAGTGTAAACAAAGTGGTTTTGCTGCGCTAACCTGCAATAAAAAAGCCGCCGAAAAAACTTTCGGCGGCTTTTTTATTGCAAAGGTTTCTACTTATTTTATCAAAGTCATTTTGTGATGGATCGTGCGTTCTCCGATCCTGAGTTCGCAAATGTAAATGCCCGAATCGACCAGGGATCCGTCGGCGTTGCGGCCGTCCCAACTAATGCGAAAAGTACCTTCATTCTGAAAACCGGAAAAGAGGCTTTTGACCATTTTTCCGGATAAGCTATAGATCGTCAGCGATACGTCGGCCGCTGAATCGACACGGTAACGGATTTCCGTCGTCGGATTGAACGGATTGGGATAATTGCTGATCAAGTCAAAGGATGCGGGCGCCAGACTGCTTTTCGCGGAAGAGAGAGCCGCTGCAACCGGTCCTTCGAACGTGCTGACGCCTTCCGTTGAAATGCTTTCGACCAAGTACCAGGCTGTATTCATATCGGCGGGCGGTTCATCCTCAAAAACATATTGGCGCGGTACGGACGAGGTTCCCTGCCCGAGGATCAATTCTTTGTTAATGCGCTCAAACCCTTCATCTTCTCGGCTGCTGCGGTAAAGATTGAAGCCGAGGTTGTTCACTTCCGTTTCAGTTCGCCATTCTATGCGGACAGACCCGGTTTCGATCGGCTCGGCTTTGAACAAAGAGAGCTGCACCGGCAGCGGAATGTCCTGAAGATTACCGGGAATCGGATAATAATCACCGGTAATGTCTCGATCGCCGGCGTCAAGGACCAAGTAAGAAGGAGATCCGGCCCAGGAGAGAGTCGCCTTCTCATCGCTGGTATTGTAATTAATGATGACACGCAAGACCGTCACCCAGTCCTTGCCGATCGAAGAATACGGCTTTTGTGCATTTTTATCATAAATGTAGGTCCAGGTCACTTTATTATAGGCCGTGCTGTAGCCGTATTTATGGGTGTAGGCAGGACGGGGGAACAGATAGTGCACGAACGAAACGGAGGTTACTCTTTTCTCTAGGGTTTTTGATATCTTGAAGCTGCCGCGGTAAAAGCTGATGAGCGGAGTTCCATAGTTGCTGAACGCCTGAACATCGACAACCAGAACACCGTTGTCGTTGCTGACCAGTTGCAGCCGCGTGAAAACTTTAGCATAGGCTTCTCCGGCAACCAGCAAGGCAAAAAGCACCAACACGATCACAATTTTTTTCATGACCAACCTCATCATGTAGTTATTGGTTAAGATCTTTTTGTTGGGCAGAGGAAAACTTGATGCAGGGTGCAAAGAGAGCCTTACTATTCCTCATTATGCATCTTATTATACAAAAAAAGTTAAAAATTCCGTAAAAAAATATCAAGCTCAAAATTTTATCACGTTTTATAGTTCTTAACAAAAATGCTCTGTCCATAAATTCCTTGAAAATGGTGCCGGAAATCGATATACTTGCGCCGAAAGAACAAAAAGGGAAAAGGATGCCGAATCAGACGATTCAGATACTTCCTGAAATCGTTGTCAACAAAATTGCCGCCGGCGAGGTGATCGACCGCCCCTCTTCTGTTGTCAAGGAGCTGGTTGAAAATGCCATTGACGCCGGCGCGACGAGCATTACAGTGCTGCTGAAGGACGGCGGCAAATCTCTGATTCAGGTTGTCGACAATGGCGTCGGCATGTCGGAAGAAGATGCCGTGCTTTCGTTTCAGCGGCATGCTACCTCCAAGATTCGTGATATACACGACGTTGAACGGGTACAGACCCTCGGTTTTCGCGGCGAGGCGCTGGCAAGTATCGCCGCTGTTTCCCGCGTCGAAATGAAGACCATTCCGCAAGGCCAATACGAGGGCACTGTGGTGCAGATTGCCGGCGGCGTCATTCATTCCGTCGGCAAAATCGGCGGCAATCCGGGTACGTCGATCGCCGTGAAAAATCTTTTTTTCAATACGCCGGCGCGGCGAAAATTTCTGCGTGCGGATTCTACGGAATATCGCCACATCCTGACCATGATGAACCGCTTTACCTTGGCTTATCCGGATATCGAATTCACCCTCTATCACCAGGATCATCAAGTCTATCATCTGGCTAAAAGTGATGCCCGTACGCGGATTGTAGAGGTCCTCGGAGTTCTCGGCGAAAATTTCCTCGAAGTGACGGATGAAAATGCGCTTTTTGAACTGCGGGGATTTATCGGCAATAAAGAGGCGCTGCGAAAGACGCGCGATGATCAATACCTCTTTGTGAATCGACGTTGGATCAACGATCGAATTCTTTCTTCAGCCGTCGCGGCCGGTTATGGAGAGATTCTGCCAAAAGATCGATTCCCCACTTATGTTTTATTCTTTACCATCGATCAGGAACGAATCGACGTCAACGTTCATCCTACAAAAAGCGAAATCAAATTTGCAGATCAACAGGCGCTGTTTCCCTTGGTGCGCAGCGCTGTCCGCAGGGCTCTTTTCAAAGAGGAGGCGGTGCCCGACATCCGCCCGACGACATCCAATACATGGCGAAAAAGCGGACGGCTCGGTTTTTCGCCGCTGGAAGAGCTGCGCAGCACCCTTTCCCAGCAACGTACGATCGATTTTGACGCCGGTCAGGCGTTTTATGCTCCCCCCA
Organism: candidate division KSB1 bacterium; assembly: GCA_034505495.1. Taxonomy (NCBI): domain Bacteria; kingdom Pseudomonadati; species Candidatus Zhuqueibacterota bacterium. The sequence continues at coordinate 63,662 of JAPDQV010000003.1, forward strand.
ATCCGGAATCGAAAACAGCTGCGACGCCGGAAGCTGAGGCATCTGAAAAAGGAAAATTTTGGCAGATTCACAATCAGTACATTCTTTCGGAAATCAAAAGCGGGCTCGTCATCGTTGATCAGCACGCCGCCCACGAACGGATCTATTACGAACGCGTCAAATCGGCGCTGCGCAACCGCAATGCCGCATCGCAGCAGCTGCTTTTCCCTCATACCATCGATCTGCCGGCAGAGGATTACGAGCTGTTGCTTGAGATTTTGCCGTTTTTAGAGCGTATGGGATTCGTCATTAAGGGTTTCGGCTCGCGCACCGTGGTGTTGGAAGGGATACCGGCCGATCTGCGCATCCGCGCTGAGGAAAAGATCTTGCCGGAAATTCTCGATGAATACAAACTGAATCAGACCACCGAAACCGACGTGCAGGAGCGGGTGGCGAAAAGTGTAGCTTGTCGCGCCGCCGTCATGAGCGGCGACAAGTTGTCGGAAAAAGAGATGAACGCTCTGATCGATCAGCTCTTTGCCTGCGAAACGCCCTACTTTTGCCCGCACGGAAGGCCGACCATGATTACTTTGACTTTGGAAGAACTTGACCGCCGTTTCGAACGTACATAAAGTGTTGGTGCTCGTCGGCCCGACGGCTGTCGGTAAAACTGCTCTTTCGCTGCTCGTTGCGGAGCAGGTCGGAGCCGAGATCGTTTCGGCCGACTCGCGCCAAGTCTACTGCCATATGGACATTGGCACGGCCAAGCCCACTCCGGAAGAACGTCGACGCGTGCCGCACCATTTTATCGATGTGCGCTCACCGGCCGACTATTACAGCGCCGGCGAATACGGCAGAGAAGCGAGGGCGTGCATCGAGAAATTGCTGGCTGACGGCCGACCCGTCATGATCGTCGGCGGCTCGGGATTTTATCTCCACGCGCTGATCGACGGACTCTTTGCGCCGCCCCTTTCGGATCCGCAGATCAAAGAGCTTTGGCGACGGCGCATTGCCGAGGAAGGCAAGGAGGCGGTCTTTGATTTTCTTCGACGCATCGATCCAATGACGGCCGCTCGCCTGCATTGCAACGATACGCAGCGGGTGGTGCGCGCCTTGGAGGTCTATTCCTTGACCGGTCGTCCGATTTCCGCTTGGCAAAAGGGTGAAGAAGAACCGGCAAGTTTTCCGACCTTTTGGATTGGGCTGACGAGGTCTCGCGAACAATTGTACAAGCGAATCGAGCAGCGCGTGGACGAAATGATTGCCGCCGGCTTGGTGGAAGAAGCCGAGTCGTTGCTGCAGATGGGCTTTTCGCCGGACCTCAATTCGCTGAGGACCGTGGGATACCAGGAGGCCTTTGCCTTTTTGGCCGGAAAAATGAGCCGTGAGGAGATGATCCGACAAATCAAACTCGAAACGCGACGCTATGCCAAGCGGCAATTGACCTGGTTTCGTCGTGATGACCGCATTCTTTGGATTGACCTCGATCAAAGAGAAACCGAAGAGGCGGCACAGGAGATCCTTCAGATTTGGCGGAATGAACCGTAAAGGCGCCGATGTTGCTGTTCAGGTTGGTGGGAGTAAAATCATGCACAAAAGAACAATTTCACTGTTGAGCGTATTTTTTGCGGCAGCTTTTCACTTAGAGCTTTTTGCGTCAGACATTTTCTTCAGACAGCAGATTCGGCAGGAGGCCGTCACTCCTTCAGGGCAGATCCGAACGACAGTTGAAGATACGGCCGTTGTATGGTTGACCGGCGGAAGAGCCTCGATCAACAGCCGCGAATACAAAACCGTGCTTGATTGGCAAAAAAAGCTGCTTCTGATTGCCGATCATAGAAAAAAGACCATCGTACAGATTTCGCTCGATTTCGACAGGCCGATCGAACAGGCGGCTGCGGGAATGAGTCCCCAGGAACGCGCAGAATTCCAAAGAATGATGGGGCAGACGGCCGACCTTCGGGTTTCTGTACAAGCGATAAACGAGCGCAGAACGATCGGTCGATGGGAATGCCGCAAATATGTGCAAACCTTAGAATCGGGCGCGACCAAAATCAATACGGAGATTTGGGCGACGCAGGACATAGCGGCGGATGAACAGCTCTACGCCATCTATTCTGCGGCACTTTTCGCACAGATTCCCGGCGTCGGGCCTAATTTAAAGTCCGTGATGGAGGAGATGAAAAAGATCAAGGGCGTTTACGTTTTGCTGCTGCAGCAGAGGGAGATGATAGGCCAAACCTCTACGAGCCGCATTGAGCTTTTGGAATATCGTGAGGCTGCCGCGCCGGCCGATGCGTTTGCCATGCCGGCCGATTATCGGAAGCAGGCGCTTTGAGGGGTCAGTTAGAGTTCTCCTCGTTTGCTTGTTCTTCGAGGCGACGAACATTCGGCGGGTTCCAGCCGACGACGGAGCGGCTGCGAATACGGGTCAAATAGGGAGAAAGAACGGTGCCGGGGAGAACGCGCACGTCGTCCTCGATTTTAATGGCGCCCATGCCGGTACCGGCGCCGATGATGCAGCGGTTTCCGATCTCGATCAGGCCGTAACGAAAGCGCCCTCCGCCTTCATAGGCATGAACGGTCAAGCGTGAAAAAGCGCCGATGAGCGTGTTGTCGCCGATAAAAATCAACTCCGGGCGAAAGTGATCCAGCCAAACGCCCTGCATGATTTCAGTGTTTTTGCCGATGTGCACGCCCATAAACCGAAGGAACTTGTTCTTCAGCGGGGTGCCCTTCATAATCAACGACAGAATAAGTTGAAGGAACAAAAGTATGCGGCGCGGAGTCGAAACGTTGAGCTTTCGCCAATTGATCGCGTTTTTCTCTTCCGGAAGGCCGAGACCGTGGAAAGTGTAGTGGCGTTTTACGGGCGTCAGAAACTGCTCGAGAGCGCGGCGGCCTTCAGGCGTACGCGGATCGAGATGGTCGACCGGCACCCCCTGGCCGCCCGAACTCTTTGAGATATAAATTTGGCGGCCTTTACGTCTTCCCAGCTTGACGGCGCGTAAGACCATTTCGGTCGTTACTTTACGCATGACCTCTTCGGGTGAAAGATCCCGAAAGCGTTTCATAACAGCCTCCAAAACTCAATTCGAACGTTACGGAGTCGGCTATATGACAATTAACGAGGTTGTCGCCAAACATCGCGATTTTTTTATGAAAATTCCCGGCATTACGGGAATCGGCGTCGGCAGGGAAGGGGAAAAGGAAGTCATTGTCGTGCTGGTTATCGAAAGCCGTCGACAATTGCTGCGCCGAATTCCTGGAGAGCTTGAGGGTTTTCCGGTTGTTATTCGCGAAAGCGGCGCAATCGAGGCTCTGTAAACCGCTGTCCGACCTGAAAAGCGTCTATTCGAGCGAAAGGATCCACTGCGCCGCTTCGGAAAGGCTGCACGCCGTAAAGTCTGCAGCTGATTCGCCGGTATCCTGAAGCAGACGCACGGTGCGGCATCCTGCGGCGTGTCCGGCCTGAACGTCCTCTTCTTTGTCGCCCACCATAAACGACGCCTGCAGATTGATGCCGTACTCTTTGTGCGCCGTCAGCAGCATGATTGGCGACGGTTTACGGCAGCCGGAAATGGGGTTATTGGGGTCATCCAGGCAGTAATAAACCGCAGTAAAAAGCTCGGGTCCGAGCAGATCAAGCGTTCTTTCGTTGACCAGCGTGACCTGTTCTTCGGTTATCAGGCCGCGGCCGACGCCCGACTGGTTGCTGATAATGAACAGGCAAAAGCCCGCCGCATGAAGCAGGCGACAGGCTTCCGCAGCGCCCGGCATGAGAGTCACTTTTTCCGGATCGCCGTTGTAAGGCACGTTTACGATCAATGTGCCGTCGCGATCGAAAAAGACGGCTTTTTTCAGATATGCCTTCATGTCCTGCCGACAAAAAGGGTACTGTTCGAGGCGAGCTCTGCTCGCAGCTCTTCCGGCGTGACCGTTGCCGTGCCGAGTTTGCCGACGACGATGCCCGCCGCGTGGTTTGCGATTTCCGCCGCCTCGACGGCTGAAAGGCCCGCTGCCAGCGCAGCGGTGACAAAGGCAATGACCGTATCGCCCGCGCCGGAAACATCGTAAACATCGCGGGCGCGCGTCGGCGTGTGATAAGGTTCGTTCGGCGGATCGAACAGCATCATCCCTTCCTCGCCCATCGTGATCAGAAGCAAAGAAACCCGCCACTTTTCCAAAAGCAGCCTGCCGACTTTGATCAGCTCTTCGTGTTCTTCGCTCTCAGGTAATCCCAACCACTGGAAAGCCTCTTTGCGGTTCGGCTTGACCAGCGTCACCCCCGACCAATCCAGAGGGTTGTTCGGATTCGGATCCACCGTAATGATGCGCATGTGCTCTTCCGCCAACGCCACGAGTCCGTCGAGCAGCGGCTGCGTGATAAAGCCTTTGCCGTAATCTTCGACGATGACGGCGTCGATCGAGGAAAACAGCGGCCTGATCCGTTCCAATACCGTCTCGACTTCTTCAGGCCGGATCAGCCGCCTTTTTTCGCGGTCGACACGCACCACCTGCTGATGTCTGGCGATGATCCGTGTTTTGACGATCGTGTGAAAATCATCCGCCTGAAAAACCGCTTCGTTCGAAATGTTGCTGCGTCCAAACAACTCGAGCAGTTTTTCGCCGGCCGCGTCGTTTCCCAACAACCCGCCGAGAGCGGTTCGGATGCCGAAATCCGCCAGATTTCTCGCCACATTGGCTGCCCCGCCTGGATACCAGCTCTCGCCGGTCACCTGCACGACAGGCACCGGCGCCTCGGGGGATATGCGGTCTACCTTGCCCCAAATAAATTCGTCGAGCATGAGGTCGCCCAACACCAGAATGCGCTGCTTTTGTAACAAGCTGATGATTTCATCGATCCGCTGCAGAGAATCCATCGGTTATCCTTCAGTCTTTACTCGCGCCAAAGAGCTTGCATAATTTACAAAGAATGCTTATTTTTTCAATCAGAATATCGACCAAATAGAGGCGCCCGACGCAAAAGTATTCTTTTGGAGAAGCGACGGCTTTGACGAAGAAAGAAGAAAGGGCGAAGGGCCGAAACGATGCAGATCCGTCGACTGCGTCGTTGGGCCGGCATGTGAATAACTGCCGGACTGTCACGGGCAAAGAAGGTTCGTGGAGCGCTATTTGGCTGATCGCTTATGCTGCACATGAGCTGATGCAGTCAAAAAGGCTTCCCTTCTTGCGGGCGGCCATTTTTTTTATCAGCCCGTAACCTGGTTTATTTCCACGTGCCAAACTGCCAATCGATTTAGGAAAGGAAGGGAACAACATGCTGGTAATGAAATTCGGCGGCACTTCCGTCGGCAATGCGGCTGCCATGCAAAGAGTCTGTTCGATCATCGCCGGACGTTCGGCGCAAAAGCCGGTCGTCGTTACTTCCGCGGTCGGCGGTGTGACCAATAAGCTGGTTCGCCTGGCCAAGTTGGCGGGGCAAGGCGAACGAAAAGATGCCGAATCACTTTTGGAAGAAATTATAGTCCAGCACCGAACCATCGCCGAGGAACTTGATCTGTTTACCGATCAAGTTTTTGCAGCCGCTTTCCAACAGGCGGAAATTTTGCTGCGCGATGCGGTCGCCCGCGTATTTACCGACGGCAGACTCATTGATGAATCCTATGACGCCGTCATCAGCACCGGTGAATTCTTTACCGCCAACATGCTGCCGGCAGTGCTCCGAAAGAACGGTCTTGCCGCCGTTTTTGCCGATGCCCGCGCAATGATGATGACCGACGACCACTTTGGAGCGGCGCGGCCGTTGCTCGAGGAATCGACGCCCCGCGCCCGCAGCATACTGGTGCCGCTTGTAGAAAGCGGCAAAATTCCTGTAACCCAAGGCTTTGTCGGTTCAACGCTCGACGGCCGCACCACGACTTTAGGGCGCGGCGGCTCCGACTATTCGGCTACCCTTTTCGGCGCCATGCTGCAGGTAGGGCTTGTGGAAATATGGTCGGACGTCGACGGCGTACTCACTGCCGACCCCTCTTTGGTCCCCGATGCCCATCGTATCCGCTACATGAGCTTTCAGGAAGCGGCAGAATTGGCCTATTTCGGCGCCAGAGTCCTTCATCCCGCAACATTGGCACCCGCCGTAGAGCGCGACATGACGGTCAAGGTGCTCAATTCGATGAATCCATCCTTCGACGGTACGGCCATCTCCAAGCATCGGCCTGTAGACGCGCTTCACGAAGGCCGCGTAAAGTCCATTGCCTATAAGGAAGGACTCACGGTGATTACCGTCATTTCGGACCGCATGCTCATGGCGTACGGCTTTATGGCCAAGGTCTTTTCGGTTTTTGAAAAGTACGAAACGTCGGTCGATTTGGTCGCCACTTCTGAGGTCAGCGTATCGATGACGATCGACAACACCCGGCGCCTCGAAGAGATTGTCGCCGAGCTCACGCAAATCGGCAGCGTGCAGGTAGAAAAAGGAAAAGCGATCGTCTGCCTGGTCGGCGACGGTCTCAAAAAAGCCAAGGGAATACCCGGCCAGGTTTTCGGTCTTTTACAGGATACGCGTATTTCGTTGATTTCGCAGGGCGCTTCGGAAATCAATCTGAGTTTTGTCATCGACGAAGATGACTTAAAGCGCGTGGTGCCTCGGCTGCATGATTATTTTTTCCAAGGTGAATTGGATCCAAGGGTCTTTGCATGAGGTGAATATGAACATCGCCATTTTGGGGTACGGGCGCATGGGCAAAGAGGTCGAACGCCAGGCGGCCCTGCGCGGCCATCGTATCACGGCAGTTTTCGATGTCAACGACCATTTCAGCCGCGACAGCGACTGCCGCGGCGCCGAAGTGCTGATCAGCTTTGTCACGGCGGATGCTGTAATCGATAATGCCCGTGCGGCTGCGCTGCTCGGACTCCCGCTCGTCGAAGGAACTACCGGATGGTATGATCGTATGGAGGAGGTGCGCGCCATTCCTGACCTGACCATGCTCTACAGTCCCAACTTTTCCATCGGCGTCTATCTGTTTACCTTGATCGTCGGACGGACTGCGCAACTGTTGGCGAACACTTGCGCGTATGACTGTTTCATTCATGAAATTCACCATCGCGGCAAAGCCGACAGTCCAAGCGGTACGGCGAAAAAGCTTGCCGAAGTGGTTCTAAAGAATTTTCCGGACAAGAAAAAAGTCCTCGCCGAGACCAGCCGCGGCGTCATTGATCCTGAAGCGCTTCATGTCACTTCATCGCGTGCCGGTCGAGTGCCCGGAACCCACATGGTATGCTTTGATTCGGATGCCGATGAGATTTTGCTGCAGCATACGGCCCACGGACGCGAGGGCTTTGCATTGGGCGCGGTTCGCGCCGCCGAATGGCTGGTGGGACGCAAAGGCATTTTCACGATGGATGATTTTATGAACGACATTGCCCCATTGGGCAAATGAGTCTGAAAAACGATTTTCAACCATGCGAGGTAAGCCATGAGCAAAGAGAGCAGCCATTTCCGCGGCGTTACCGTGGCGCTGATTACGCCCTTCAAAAGCGATTTTTCGGTGGATGAGGCGCGACTGCGGCGCCTGGTCGATTGGCACATCGAGCAGGGGACCGACGTTATTCTCGCCTGCGGCACTACGGGCGAGAGCGCTACCTTGAGTCATGAAGAGCATCGACGGGTGATCGACATCGTCATCGAGCAGGCGGCAAAACGAATTCCGGTACTGGCGGGTGCCGGCAGCAATTGCACGGACGAAGCCGTTTCGCTCACCGTACATGCAGAACAATCCGGCGCCGACGGCATCCTCTCCGTCGCCCCCTACTACAACAAGCCGACACAACGCGGTCTGTACGAACACTTTAAAGCGATTGCACAGGCAACCAAACTGCCGGTGATTCTTTACAACGTGCCGGGCCGCACGAGCAGCAATATTGCCGCGGAAACGGTGCTGCAGCTTGCAGAAATCCCGAACATCGTCGGCATAAAAGAGGCGAGCGGTAATTTTTCGCAGATCATGGAGATCTTGCGCCGCAGACCGCAGGGATTTCTGGTCCTCTCCGGCGATGATGCTTTGACGCTGCCGATGATGGCGCTCGGCGCCGAGGGCGTCGTTTCCGTCGTTGCCAATGAAGCGCCTGCCATGATGAAGCAGATGGTTCTTGCAGCGGCAAACGGTGATTGGGATTCCGCACGCGCCCTGCATTTTAAATTGTTACCGCTCATGGAAGCAAATTTTTGGGAGAGCAATCCCATTCCGGTCAAAGCTGCCTGCGCCATGATGGGTTTGGCGGAAGACGTGCTGCGGCTGCCTTTGGTGCCGATGAGCGAGGCCAACCGCGAAAAATTGCGGCGGCTGCTGCTCGAACTCGGTCTGATCTCATGACCCGCGGAAAGGAGAAAAGTTGAAATTTTTCAAATACCACGGATTAGGGAACGACTATCTTGTGCTGGATCCCGCTCAAGTCGGCCGTGAGTTGACGCCGTCCGAAGTTCGCTTAATCTGCCATCGCAATTACGGCCTCGGGTCGGACGGCATTCTCTGGGGCCCCCTGCCGAGCGGACGCGCCGAATTCGGCCTGCGCATTTTCAATCCGGACGGCAGCGAGGCGGAAAAGTCCGGCAATGGTCTGCGCATTTTCAGCCGCTTCCTTTACGACAGCGGCTTGGTTAAGGATCAGCCTTTTCGGCTGGACACGCTCGGCGGCGTGGTCTGTGCGCAGGTATTGGAGAACGGGAGGATGGTTCAGGTCGAAATGGGACGGGTAACGTTCGACAGCCGCGAAATCCCGGTCACCGGTCCGCCGCGTGAAGTTCTCAACGAAACAATGACGATTAAAGACCGAGAATTCCGCTTTTGCGCCGCTTCCATCGGCAATCCGCACTGCGTTCTGCCTTTACAGGAGGTGTCGGAAGAACTGGCGCGCACCTACGGCCCGCTCATTGAAACAAACGAGCGTTTTCCGAACCGAACCAATGTGCAGTTTATGCAGGTCCTCGACCGCGGCAACATCCGCATCGAGATTTGGGAGCGGGGCGCCGGCTATACCTTGGCCTCCGGAAGCTCGAGCTGCGCCGCTGCCGCCGTCGCAAGAAGGCTCGGCTTGGTCGACTCCCAAGTTACCGTACACATGCCGGGAGGACAGCTCAAAATTTCCATTGGAGAAGATTTCAGCATCAATATGACCGGCCCTGTGGTGCGCGTGGGGCAAGGTGAAATCGATGCGGAAGCGTTTGCCGTGACCGTAGATTGAGGATACACTTATGGCCAAACTAAACCGGAATTACGATCAGCTCGCAGCGGGATACCTTTTCCCCGAGATCGCCAGAAGGGTGCGCGCTTTTGCTGCCGAACACCCGAACGTAAAGATCATGAGACTGGGCATCGGCAACACCACCGAACCCTTGACGCCGACGGTGGTCAAAGCGCTTCATTACGGTGTCGAGCGCCTTGCCCATCGGGAAACCTATCGCGGTTACGCTGACGATTCAACCGGCGAACCGGAGATGAAAAAGGCGCTGCAGGAGTTTTACCGAAGAAGGGGTATTGAACTCGACCTTTCGGAGATCTTTGTTTCCGACGGTGCTAAACCGGATTCCGGCAACATCCAGAGCATCTTTGGGCCCGACAACGTCGTTGCCGTTCAAGATCCTGCCTATCCGGTCTATGTCGATTCGAATGTGATCGCCGGACGCAGCAGCGGCTATGACGCGCAAAAAGGACTCTATAAGGGCTTCATCTACATGCCTTGTACGGCGGAGAACGAGTTCTTTCCCGATCTCCCCAAACAAAAGGTGGATTTAATCTATCTCTGCAGTCCGAACAACCCCACCGGCGCAGTAGCGCGAAAAGAGCAGTTGTCCCGCTTTGTCGATTATGCGCGCGCCGAAAAAGCCGTGATTATCTTTGACGCCGCCTATTCGGCCTTTATTCGCGATCCGAATCTGCCGCATTCCATCTATGAAATTCCCGGCGCCAAAGAGTGCGCCATCGAGATCAACAGCTTTTCGAAAATTGCCGGCTTTACCGGCGTACGCCTCGGATGGAGTATCGTTCCCAGGGATTTGCTCACAGAAGACGCGCCCGCCGGCAAGGCGAACGCGTTGTGGACGCGGCGGCAGAATACGTTTTTCAACGGCGCTTCCAATATCGTTCAGTGGGGCGGCATTGCCGCACTTTCCGAGGAGGGGTGGAAAGAGTGTTTGGCGCTGGCGGACTATTATCTGTACAATGCGCACCTCATCAAAACCGGACTGCAGGAGATCGGCTTTATATGCTACGGCGGCGATAATGCTCCCTATGTCTGGGTCAAGACGCCTAACGGTCTCAGCTCATGGGAATTTTTCGACGTTTTGCTGCATCAGGCGCATGTCGTCGGAACGCCGGGCGCCGGTTTCGGCCCCAGCGGTGAAGGCTATCTGCGTTTAAGCGCCTTCGGCCACCGAGAAGACGTCGAAGAAGCCGTGGAAAGCATCCGGAAAAACATTCGATTGAACTGACGAGGAAACCAGCGGAAACGAAATGAATCTTTTACCTTACAGCGGCGTGAACAGCCAAATCATTGCCGAAGCGGCGCAACGCTTCGGAACCCCGCTCTATTTATACGATGAGCAGACCATCGTTCATAAATGTCGCGAGTTGCTTGAAATGCCCAATGCTTTCGGTCTGCGCGTGAGCTATGCCATGAAGGCGAACGCCAACCGCGCCATCCTTCAGCTGATAGCGAACATGGGCCTGCATTTCGACCTCAGTTCGGTTTACGAAGGGCTTCGCGCCCATGCCGCCGGCATTCCTTATGACCGCATGATGTTGACCACTCAGGATGTTCCGACCGGTGAGGCGCGCCTGCAGTTGCAGGAGATGATGCTGCAGGGTATGAAGTATAACGTCTGCTCGCGCCGCCAGTTGGAACTTGTCGCCGATTTTGCCGCGGAGCATCGCCTCAAGCTTGCTCTGCGCATTCATCCCGGCGTCGGAGCCGGAGAATCGGTCACCCGCAACACCGGCGACAAATACAGCTGTTTCGGCATCCATATGGACGATCTCGAATCTTGCCTCGATTTTGCCGCCCGAAAAGGGCTGATCTTTGACGAAGTCCATACCCACATCGGTTCCGGCGGCGACCCGCATCTATGGCGTGAGAACATTGATCGCGAGTTGGGATATGTCGAAAAGTATTTCCCGGATGCGGAAACGGTCAATCTCGGCGGTGGTTTTAAAGAGGCCCGCATGCCGGACGAAAAGCCCGCGGATATTCAGGATTTAGGCCGCTACGCCCGCGATCGGTTTCAGGCCTTTTTTCTACGCACCGGACGAAAGTTGCGGATGGCCGTCGAGCCGGGAACTTTTATTATGGCAAATGCCGGCTTTTTAGTGACCTCGGTACTCGACAAAAAGTCGACTGGAGACGACGGCTTTAAATTCATCATCGCCGACGGCGGCATGGAAACCAACACGCGGCCGCTTCTTTACGGTTCGCGGCATCCGTTTTACGTTGTCTCGCAGGACGGAAGGCTACTTTCCAGCGAATTTGATCTGAGCGAGCTGTATCCCGAAACCGATTATCGCGTCGTGGTGGGGCGATGCTGCGAGAGCGGTGATTCGCAGAGCCTCGATGCCCAGGGTCACATCATTCCCCGGCTGATGGCTGATCCTAAAATCGGCGACTATCTCGTCATCGGCGGCGCCGGCGCTTATGTTTCGTACATGACGTTGGTCAATTACAACTCTTACCTGCAGCCGCCTGAAGTGCTGCTGAGGCGGGACGGATCTCTGCAGCTGATCCGCCGCAGGCAGACATTGGAGCAGATGGTCGCCAACGAGCTTCCGCTCAACGTATAAAGCTGATTTTCCCCTTGGCTACGATTCGCTCACTTTCCGGCGAATGAATGACATAAAAATAAATTCCGGATGGGGCTGGTTCTCCCTGAAAAGTTTTTCCGTCCCAAATTAAGAGCGGTTCCGCCGCTTTTTCCTTCCAAATCATCCGGCCGAGCGTGTCAAAAATGACAAGCTGAATGGCCTCTTTTCCCAAGGGATTGGGAAACACGACGCATCCGTTTGCAGGGTTGGGATAGGGACCGGTAGCGACAGGCGCGAAATCCGCCTCTAAAGACTGCTCTTGGAAGGAGCCGTCGGTATCAATCTGCCGGATGATAAAAGTCCAGCGTGCGGCAAAAGGCGGCCGATGTGCAAAAGAGTACTCTTTTGGCTCGTTGGAAGTCCCCGCACCCGGCATAAAACCGACGCGCTCCGGTGAGCCGTTTCCAAGTCTGCGATAGATTTCAAAGCCCAAGTTATTACTCTCGGAAAGCGTCTGCCAGAAAAGCAGGACCGTATCCCTCTGTATCCGCACTTCCAATTTTCCCCATTCCACTGGAGTTGACGGAGTGACAGTTTCTTTAAACGCATAAAAGACAATGTCCTGATCGAATGTCGGCGTCTTGAAGCGATGCCATCCTTCGGCGCGCGCCTCGTAACGCGTGCTGTTGCCGAGCCACTCGCCCGTCTTGGGATTATAGAAGCGATAACCGAGGGTCGTTTTCCCCAAGTATAGATCGAATTCGATGCGGCTTTTGTTTTGTTGTGTAAAAAGATAAGCGACGAGTTCATCATCGCCGCGGCGACAAAGAAAGCCTTTTCCATTTAAAAGTCTTAACTCGTCGGATGATTGGAGAGCATTGACATCTTGAAGCTGATCGACAAAGCGGATGAAAAAAGAATGCTGACGGGTAATCTCGTTGGGGAGAGAACGAATGTCGCTCCAATGTTCTTCGGAAATGCCCGCGGCGCCGAGCGTCAACGCCGACCAGAACGTGGCGCGGTGCCAATTGCGATAATCCTCTTCGGTATAAAAGTGCGTCGCATCGTTCTCCCACGGGCCGATTTCATTCCAAATGTAAGGCATGTTATATTTAAAGTAATATGGAGCATATCTCTTGTCGTTATGAATCGCCCAATACATAAAGTCCCATTGATCCGGCCAGCACTTATAGCGCAGATGCGCATGGCAAAGATCCAAGCCGTAGGGCGCTGTATACATCTCTGAGGCTCCGATTAAGAGATTGTATGGATCGGCCTGCTGAATGATTCTGCGATAAACCTCCGTTTGCCTGGCTGCGGAAAATTTGAATTTTTCCGCTTCGTTCCAAAGTTCCCAAATGATATTTGGAAAGGCCGCATATCTCTTGACAATATATTCGAGATAGAATTTTGTCTCTTTTGTAAAAGTATATTCATTCCAAGGCTCCAAAAGAAGCCAATCTGCCGAAGCCGGCGTTTGCAGGGACCAATCGGTATTTTGTTTACGCTTGCCCCATACATCAAAGAGCGTTATCTGAAGGTTGATGCCGTTCCACATTGCCGCTTGGACGATTTCATCCATGGCCTTAAAGAAAGCGAGATTCATATCGCGTAAGTTGTAATCCAAAGGGAGCACCTGAACCTTGAAAACCGCACCGTTCAGTCCCAATTGGGAAATGTCTTGAAAGTATTTTCGACAAAGAGAGAGATAGGTTTGTGTGTCGAGTCTTTCCGGATAGCTTAATTCCTGCAGATCGTTGGTCCCGAAAGGCCGCATGATGCAAAGATATTTTCCGCCGTGCCAGAAGAGGGGTGTGCCGTCTTCATAGCGCAGTTTGCGCGGATTGTAGGGGTCGATGCGGATATGGCCATGAATTTTAGGGTGGGTTTGCGCCGTGCAGGTAAATTCGCTTGCACCGGCAGCGTTGCCGAAACGCCAGCGAACCTGCCATTGACCGATCCGGTCCGGCATAAACCGGATCTTCCATTGCCTGTCTCCGTCATAGAAGCCGCTCACGGGAACCTCGATGCGGCCTGGAGAGACAAAGACTGCATCGACAGACTGATCATACGGATTGGCGATCGAGACATTTTCGTCAAAAGTTATCTCAAGGACATGATAACGGGGTACCGGCGTCGGAGAGAGCGTGACGGTCAATCCCCAAAGAGCAAAAGGGGAAATGAGAAAAAGGCAAAAAAGTTTGATGCCCTGCATAATGTTGTCCGTCGAAAAAGGCTTTAGCTCTAATCATTAGCAAACCTAATGCCTGGACGGCTTGTGTAAAACTGTCGACAATGATATAAGAAGCGGGGTGACGGACAGTGTATCAAAGGGATTAAGATCGCTGTTTTTTCAAGGTGTGCAGCAGCTTTTTCGCCTCGTCCAGTTTTTCGAGGACGCGCGGCGGCGCATCGGCCTGCGGCTGCAGCTCTGCAGCTTTGCGGGCATGATAGTATGCCCTTTGTGTCTCTTGTAACGCTGCGAAACAATGCGCCAGTTTGAGATGCAGGACAATTTCGTTAAAGTGATTGTTGAATTTTTGCGCCGTCACGGAATCCAATAATAGTTGATAAAGCTCCGCAGCTTCTTCAAACCGCCTTTGTTTCGCCGTCGCCTCCGCCTTCAGCCATAAAAAGAATCGACTCTTTGGAAAAGCAGATAATCCTTCATCGGCACATTTTTCCGCCAGCCGGTATTCCTTTTCCTGCATATAGATCCAGCCCAAATTGGACAGCGCCGGCCATTTGGAAAATCTGGAGGTATGATAAGCTTTTTTAATGTCCTCTATTCCTTCCTCACGCTGATCGGCAAAAAAAGGCAGCCAAGAAAAGATTCGCGTAAGATGGCTTCTCCAATATTTGTAACTGCCAATGGCAAGATAGGCGTCATTCCAAGAGTTGTCGATTTCAAGAACTTTTTGCAGTGTGCGCACGGCTCGAATCGAATAAGAGATGCCCTGCAAATATTTACCCGAGCGCGAAAAATGCAGGCCATAGTAAGAGAGTGCGCCGCCGCGATAAAAGAGCGCCTCAGAGTCATCGGCATTTTTTAAAAGAAGCGTATCGCAGATTTGCAGAGTTTTTTGCAGACTTTGCATGAACTCTTGTTCCCAAAGATTCGATTCGAAATCCAGCATCATGGAATGAAGGACTGCGGCTTTCAAAAAATAAGGAGCCGGTTTGGAGGGGCAGGATGTGAGGAGGGATTCGATCAGCGAAAAGGCTTGTTCATATTCTTCTGCAATCGCCTTTTCGATAATGGTCGAGCCCACATCCTCAATAGCCGACCTATTGCAAGGATCAGCCGAGGCCGGAATCGATGTAAAACAAAAAAGCGCCGATAAAATGGCGCTGTAAAATGCATGACGGTCAGTAAAAAAAGGGGTTATACAGTTTTTCAATACTTATTGATCTGCTTCGAGGATATAGTTAAGCGGGTCTTGAACAGATCCCATGTAATGGACTTCGTAATGCAAATGTGGTCCGGTTGCGCTTCCGGTATCTCCTACCGTGCCTATAACTTGTCCGCGTCGGACCTCCTGGCCTTCCTTAACTTCTACAGTTTTTAGATGTGCATAAAGTGTCAAATAACCTTCACCGTGGTCAATGGCTATGTATCTACCGTAACTTCTATTAGGATCGTGCTTTCCTACTACGGTCGTAACTCTTCCGTCTGCCGCGGCTACAACCGGCGTACCCCGTTTTGCTGAAATATCCTGGCCTTCATGATATTGGCGTATTCGGGTCAAGGGGTGAACACGCCAGCCGAAGCTGTCCGTAAACCGATATTCACCCTGGACCGGATTGATGGAAGGAATATGATTCCAGAGACTTTGATTCTCTTTTTCCTTCTTTTCAATCTCTTCCCGACTTTTCTGCACAAATTCAAGGCGTCTATCCAAGTCATCCAAAAATTTTGCTATTCTTGCCGCATTTACAACGTTGGCATCGACGGTCGACGGCTGAATACTTGCCAATGTATATTCGGAGGAAGCCAATCCGCCTCTTCCTAATTTTCGTTCATCTTCCGTATAATCGGTCATATCCAATATTTGCCGCAGCTGCTGATCCGAAGACTTGATAACTTCGACGTTCGTTTCGATCTTTTTCACTTTCTTTTCCATTTCGGCGAGCATCTGCCTGAGCTGCGTATTGGATTTTTTCAGCGATGCTATATTTGAATTATGGAAATAATTTGTGAAAAGGGCAATAATGCCGATCAAGAGGGCTGCAAAACAAACAACGAAAGCACTGGAAAGGACGATTACTTTTCTTAGATCTAAGCTGAATTCTCGAACTTCGGAACCCCCGGTCGAAAAATAAATCAGCTTAAAACGTTTGTTATGCATAAAGAGCCCTTTTGTTAAGACGATCGATCGATTGATTAAGCAGATTTACTCTTTTGCAATTTGGAAAAATTACACTAATTAATAATAGACAGACTTACGACTTGGCACAAAGAAAAGCAAAAAAGGCTTTTAAATATATAAACTGCCTCTTGGATTGTCAAGCGAAAAATCGTTAAACAGTAATACAAATAATTCACGATTGGCTCAAAATGAGACAAAACTTGGATTCATTCGCACTGCGAGGCCAGGTCCATTCTTACAGAATTTTTACTCGATAATGGTATGGTAATATATAAAAAAATTGCAAGTTGTCAATAAAAAATGACATTATTTGATAATGTTTTTGCGTTTTATTTGTAAAAAATTATGCTTGCTTTTTTAATTCTAAATAGGGATATTTGTATAGTATGAAAGATAAAAAATATATATATGCAATTTTGGCAGCGGCTCTTTTTTCGAGCGTATGCTTGATGGCCGGGGCGGTTATCGCCGATTTTCATGCTGAAAGCAGCCTGAACCGCGTTGACTTGAAATGGGTGGTAACGGCTGAAAGCCAGCTGAAGGGATACCGTATCATGCGCAGCTTGGACGGTGTCCAATTTCAAAAGCTTGCCTTCGTTCCTGCTGTGGGTGTGAATGGACGCGAATACACGTATCGATATTCAGACAATTCGGTATTCAAATCGGCCGGCAGGACTTTTTATTACAAGTTGGAGCTCGTGAATTTAGATGACACCTATACCGCATACGAAAAAGTGATTGTCGTCGCGCCGCAAATCTCCTCCGCCCGACATACTTGGGGCAGCCTCAAAGCAATGTTTAGATAAGTCCCCCCGCAATTCTAATCCCAACACGAATACCGCCAGCACTCTATCAATTTCTCCCATTTATTCAGTGCGATTAGTCGATTTTGTATCTTTCCATTTTTATTTAAATTAATTTTTCGAGCATACTCATTTGATTCCATCATCGTTTTAATTTTTCTTTTAGTTCTAAAAGCTGTTCCTCCAACTTGGTCAGTCGCCGTAGGATCGCCAAGAGGAAAATGAACAGTCCCGTCCAGATGGCCGAGTAGGCAAGAAAAAGATAACCCAACTTTGTCATATTTCGCCGTTTCTCCATTCTTTATCAAAAAGTTCAAGGTCCTTTTCGGCTCGAGAGATTTTATAGTTGATGTACAACAGGAGAATGAGCAGGAGAGTAAATCCGAAAAGCGCAATCATCAGGGTCGCAAGCATCGGAGCTTCCAGACCGCTGCCGCTTTTTCCGCCCAAGACCGGGGCAGGATGGAGGGTGCGCCACCATCGAATGGACATATAGACCAGAGGCACATCCAGAAAACCGATGATGCCAAAGACGGCGGCAAATCGCGCTCCCTTTTCGCCTGGTAAGGAGCTGCGCAGCATCAGATAAACGATAAAAATCAACCAGAGAACCAGTGAGGTGGTGAGGCGGGCGTCCCAAGTCCAAAAGACGTTCCACACCGGCTTTGCCCATAAAGGACCGCTGACAAGCACCAAAGTGAGGAAAAACACCCCCACTTCGCCGGCACTGTAGGCCAGAACGTCCCAATGACTTTTGCCGGTACGAAGAAAGGCTATGCCACCGACAAACACGACGGCAAATGCCAAAAAGGAAACCCAGGCGGCAGGGACATGAAAGTAGAAAATTCTTTGGATTTCCCCCATGGTTCGTTCTGTCGGCGCGTACAAAAAGGCAGCATAAAGAGCTGCCGTCATCCCTATGTAGGTAAATGCCGCAAGTATCACCAGCGATTTCTTCATTTACTCTTCCACAATATGTTCATACAGTAAAAAGGACGCCGTAATAAAGATGATGTCCACGGCGGCCAATATTTTAATCCAAGAACCCGCTTCTTTCAAGCCCGCGTCGGTCATCAATAGGGCTGATGCTTTTACTCCCGCAAGCAGAATCGGCACGATGACGGGAAAAAGCAGCAGCGGCAACATCACCTCCCGCGCTCGGCAGTGGGCGGCTATGGTCGAAAAAAGCGTGCCGACGGCAGAATAGCCGGCAACTCCAAGCAGGAGAACCGCAGCCAAGCCAAGCCGGTGTTCTCCCAGCGGCAGGTCGAACAATACAACAAGGAGCGGGATTAGAATCAAAAGTTCGAAAGAAATAAAAATCATATTGCCGATCCATTTGGCTGGAAAAATGGCCGAACGGTCGATTGGGCAGAGAAGCAATCCCTGCATCATGGCGTTTTCATATTCGCGGTTGAACGAACGAGCCAGTCCGATGTTGCCGGAAAACACGAGCAGAATCCATAGAATACCCGAACCGGCGGTTTTCAGCTCTTCGGAGCCGGGCTCAAAAATAAAGCCAAAGATTACCGCAATTACCAGGGAAAAGAGCAGCATACCGTTCAGAATCTCTTTGCTGCGCAATTCCACCAAGATATCTTTGTAAAGAATTGCGGCTATTTGAGCGATGGTTCGGATGGCAGCAGCATCTCCATTAATTCGGTTCTAAGCAGTCGATCGACCGGGCGATCGCAAACCAGTCTGCCGTGACGAAGGATCAGAACCCGTTGCGCCTTTTCGAGCGCATAGTCGATGTCGTGGAGGGTCAAGATGACGGTTCGCTTTTCGTCGAGAAATTTATCCAACATCGATTTTAATTTTTCACGGGCATACACGTCGAGGCCGGTAAACGGTTCGTCGAGGAGCAGAATCTCCGGATCGTGCAACAAGGCGCGCGCCAGCGAGGCCCTTTGCGCCATGCCGCGGGAAAAGGTTCGGATCCGCTTTCGACGATGTTCCCAAAGCCCAACTTCTTCAAGCAGAGTCTCGGCCCGCTCCGGCGGGACTCCGAACATCCGCGCATAGAAACGGAGGTTTTCTTCTGCCGTAAGATCGTCATAAAGGTATGTGTGGTGACTCATGACCCCGACCGCACGCCTCGTTTCCGCTGCATGTCGGCGGACCGATAACCCTTTGATAAAGATTTCGCCTGATGACGGCCGCGCCAAACCTGCCAGCAGCCGGATGAGCGTTGTTTTTCCGGCGCCGTTGGCGCCCAAAACGGCAATGAATTCCCCTGTGTCGATGTGAAAAGAGACATCGCATAAAGCGCACGCAGGTCCGAAAGACTTGCAGAGGTTGTCTGCTTTCACGATGCCGAATTTCGGTGTGCTTTGATCTGTTGTTGCGCACTTGTGCTGCATGCGAAAAGTCATTTCCGTTTTAAACGCGGGAAGGCGGCAGTGTTGGTCACGCGACTGAAAAGAAAACCGCCCGTCAAGAGCAAAACGCCCAAACTCATGGTCAAATAAGGTGAGACGCCTTCGGCAGAATGCCCCTCTTTTTTAAACAACACTGATAACGTTTGACCGGCGGCAAACTCTTCGCCGTGCCTGCGGCGATACCTTTTCCCGCGAATCACGAAATCACCCAAGTCCTGCAGCGAAGAAGAAAGACTCCATTGCTCGGAATGAATGAAAAGATCGAGATTGCGCGTCGGTACCGGAAACTGCAAAGACAAATGGATTTCATTGCGTGTAACGGCTATGGTGTAACTGAAAGACAGAGTTCGATTCCCCGGCGGCAAGACTCCGCGAACGGAAAGCGAATCGCCTTCGATCGCTAAATCGAAATCGCGCGTGAGTGGGGAGAAATCTGAAAGACCGGACGGCAGGGCAATGCGCAGGAGCGGTTCGTCGGCTTTGGAGACGATCGTCAACTTGCCGCCGTTCTGCAGCACGCGCATCTCACGGAAGTGAAGACGGTCTTGAGCCTCTTCAACAATCAGGTGATGCATTGGGACTGATAGGGATGTCCGTTCAGTGGTTGTATCGAAAATCACAAGGGTGATTAGACGCGGAGCTTGGGCAAAGTTCAATTTATCAGAATAATACCTTATCCCGGAATAGACTGAGGAAAAATAGCAGTCTGAACCGCTGTCTGCCGATGTAAGGCTGAATGAAGCGCAGCCGTCGGTTCCGGCATTTTTTTGATCGATGAGAACAGGCTCTTGAGAGGACGTCATAAAGCATAAAAGTTCCACCCGCGCACCGGCGACTCTCAGACTGTCGCGGGAGCCGTTGACGACGCACACTTTAAAGTCCGAAGCTGCAGAAAGTGAAACGCCAACAAGCCAAAAGAGGATAAAGCGATTCATCATTTTCCGTTCTTTTTATCGATACAATATATTCATTCCCCTTTAGATACTCAACAAGATATTTCGAAATCAATAAAGCCTGGGTTCTAAATGACGGTCGAACCACTGCTTTTTAGGTTAGCTTTTGAATTATTAAAAAGCTTGCATCTTTCCTAGAGCTTTAGTTAATTGAATAGGCGGAAAATTATTAAGGCTTTGAAAATGAACATCCTCATTGCCCATCCCAAACAGGCTTTTATTGATGCGGCCTCCGAGAGTTTCGGCTTACGGCGTGCCGGCCATCAGATTGCTTCGGCGCATTCTCTTGCCGATTTGGTCGACAAGATCGCCCAGAACAGTTATCATCTGCTGCTCATCGACGGCGAATTGATCGATAACGGTGCGGCTGCTTTTTTCGGCGTGCTTTCTGCGCTTAAGGATGAAGCCGACGTCATCGTTACGGTCGATGAGAAACATGCAGCATTACAGCAGGAACTGAAAGAATTGGGAGGATTGCAGATCGTCGTCAAAACCGACGGTTATTTGACGGCACTGAACCGCGCCATCCGCCGCATTCTTGAGAAGGCAGCTCAAGCGGCTGTAAACTCAACTCTCCAGTCTGAACCGGCGGGAACCCAATCTGCCTCCGAAGAGCGTTCATTTGTTTGCGATCGGCGCGGCCGGTTTCTATCCGTTGCCGAGGGCATTGAAAGGCTGACCGGCTATGCGGCGGAGGAACTTGCTCATCTCTCATTGACGGATCTCATGCCCGCCGGCCAGGAGGCGTCTTTTTATCGTCGTCTTTTCGATGAGACGGGAGGCGCAGGCGAGCGCACTTTGACGATCGATTTGCGGGACAAGTTCGGCAAAGTTCACTCGGTCGAACTCATCGTCAGGCTGATCAGCGTCGAGGGTCGTCCTGATCAGTTCATCGGCTTTAGGGGTACTATGCGGGAGGTCGAACCTTCTGTGGTTTCCAGAGAGCCTGCCCGTATCGATCAAATGGAAATGATCGCTCAATTCATTGAATTGGTCCACGACGGCTATTCTCAGCCGCTCAGTCTCTTTTTGCGGCGTATTGTGGAGGTCACCTGTCAGCTGTTTCGCTTCCGCCGTTCCACTTTGGCGCTCCTCGATACACGTTCGCAGTCTTTTATCAAGCAGGCGTTGGTGGGCTATAGTGAAGCGGAGAGACAGCAGGTTGAACAGCGGGTTCCCGAAGTGCCTCGCGACGTCATTGACCGCATTTTCGAGGGACGTTATCGGATCAAAGTCATCTATCACCAGCGGCGAGAGAGGGATACGGTCGGTGATGAGGCTGCTCTATTGCCGGACCGTCGCAGTCAGAGGCGCCCGGCCGTCAATCAATGGCATAAGCGCGACCTGGTTCTGCTCAACCTCAAAGACCACAGCGGCGTGACGTTCGGCTATATCTCTCTCGATGAACCGCAGCCGGATATGCAGCCGAATCGCAATCTTTTCTATAATCTCGAAATCTTTTCACGCCTGATCAGCATGGCCATCGAGAACTATTACCGCTTCAGCACACTGGCCAAGCGCAACCGCCGATTGCAGCAGATTTTGGCCAACAGCAGCATCTTTAAGCTGCAGCCCAGTCTAACTGATGTCCTCAACGAGACCAGTTGGGCAGCCAAGAACACTTTGGAGTTCAATTTGATCTGCATTGCGCTCATCAATAAAAAGTCGCAAAAGCTGGAATTAAAGTCCGTTGCCTGCGACGATGCAGTCAAACAGGCGCAGCTATTGGAGCTCGCCTATGAAGTGCCTGCTTTCAGCCGTCTCCTTAAAGATGAGTATCAGCTCGGCAAGTCATATTACATCAAAAAGGAAGAAGCGATTCTGCGGCATTTGAAGCAGATCTATTACGGCGCCGAGCTGAGCCTGAATCGAGCCGCCGGCTGGAACCCTTGGCAGTTTATCGTTGTTCCAATTCGTGGAAGAGAAGAAAAGATCATCGGCTTCCTTATGGCCGACGATCCGGTTTCTCATCGTGCTGTACCGGATGAGACGATTGGTCTCTTGGAGATCATTGCCGGCCAAGTAGCCGTGGCAATCGAGAATCGGATGCTTTACGTCGAAGTCAGAGATCGAAGGATTCCGATCTCGGTAAGCGATACACCGGCTATTGTGGCCGAAACTCATACAAAAGAATTTGAAGAGGAAGCGCCGAAGGGCATCAAGCGGCTGGTCGACCGATTCTTGCGATAATGAGCAGTTGATAAAAACAGAACCGTAATTCTCGGATGGGGATTGCGGTTTTTTTTCGAAAGATATGAAGCGAAGAGATTTTCTAAAATCCTTGTCGGCAGCCGGGCTGGTCGGTTTCTCGTCGTCCGTACCGGCGGAAGCGGTCGGAGAATCGCCGCAGATGAGAGGCCGCGTGGTGATGGTTCAGCGCCCCGGCATCGTCGATGCGCAGGAGCGGGCGGATGCGGTCAAGCTTGCGAACATGCTCGATGCCGCGGTCGAAAGGCTGTTCGAAGAAAAAGCGGACAAGATTTGGCGAACGCTTTTTTCACCGCGCGATGTGGTCGGATTAAAGGTGAACTGTCTGGCGGGACGAGGCCTTTCGACCCGAACCGAACTCACCCAGGCGGTCGTCGATCGACTGACCAAAGCCGGAGTGCCGCATGAGCAGATCATCATTTGGGACCGCCGCGACCGCGATCTCCAACGCGCCGGCTATACGCTCAATTCGGGCAAGGGTGTTCAATGCTGCGGCAATGACCGCGCCGGATTTACCGAGCACGTGTACGAGTTTGGGGCCGCCGCCAGTCAATTATCGTTGACGCTTATGCGCTGCACGGCCGTCATCAATCTGCCGATTCTCAAGGATCACGGCATCGTGGGCATGAGCGGCGCCCTAAAGAATTTTTTCGGTGCGGTTAATAATCCGAACAAATATCATATGAACTGCGGCGATCCGTTTGTTGCGGACGTGGCTTGTCTGCCGCCGATCCGCCAAAAGGTGCGTTTGACGATTTGCGACGCCTTGACGGCGCAGTACGAAGGCGGACCGCCGTTTATGCCGGAATATACTTGGCGCCTGGAGAGCCTTTTGGTTGCCGTCGATATGGCGGCGCTCGACCGCATCGCCTGGCAAATGATCGATGAGAAGCGCCGCCAAGTCGGACTGCCGACGCTCGAAAAGGCGGGCAGAAAGCCGACCTATATTCTGACGGCAGGCGATGCGGCGCACCGCCTGGGCGAGACCGACCCGATGAAAATTGAGTGGATTCGTATTTAAAAAATGAAAATTAGTCGCCGACAATTTCTTTTTACAGCCGCCGCTTCATTGGGCGCAGCAGGAATCGCCGCTGCGGCGGGCAAGAACGACGTCGACAAGCTGCACGAAGCGCGGTACTATAAAAAGCTGCCGCAGCGTAAAATAGAATGCGAACTCTGCCCGCGGCGATGCGTCATAGACGACATGGAGCGAGGCTACTGCGGTGTGCGCGAAAATCACGGCGGCGTCTATTACTCACTCGTCTACGGCCAAGTCTGCAGCGCCAATATCGACCCGATCGAAAAAAAGCCGCTGTTTCATTTTCTGCCTGGTGCCAAAGCCTTTTCGATTGCAACCGTCGGTTGTAACGTTATGTGCAAGTTCTGTCAGAATTGGGAAATCTCGCAGGCCAACGTCGATCAGGTCAAATCGATGGAACTTTTGCCCGCGCAGACGGCTGCGATTGCCAAGGACCGTCGCTGTGAAGTTATTGCCTACACCTATACCGAACCGGTCGTTTTCACGGAATACATGTATGATTGCGCCGTGGAAGGCCGAAAGGCCGGGGTGCGCAGCGTGATGATATCGAACGGCTACATAAATGCGCAGCCGATGAAGGATTTGTGCAACGTACTGGACGCCGTCAAGATTGATTTGAAGGCGTTTAACGAACGGTTTTATAGAGAGCTTGTGGCGGGCGAACTCAAGCCGGTGTTGGATACTCTCGTGCTGCTGAAAAAGCAAAAAATGTGGACCGAGATCGTTTACTTGGTGATCCCCGGACAAAATGATGATCCCGGAGAACTGCGCGAGATGTGCACCTGGATCAAGAACGACTTGGGGCCGGAGACGCCGGTACACTTTAGCCGGTTTCACCCCCAATATCGATTGACCAACATACCGGCTACGCCTTTGGAAGTATTGCGCAAAGCGCGGCGCATCGGTTTGGAGTGCGGTCTCTATTATGTCTACACCGGCAATGTGCCGGGGGATGAGGGCGAAAGCACCTATTGCCCGAACTGCGGTGCCGTAGTCATCAAGCGGTTCGGTTTTTCGGTACTGAGTCGCGCCCTCAAAGATGGAAGATGCGTTGCCTGCGGCAGGGCGATTGCAGGCGTGTGGAGCTGAAGAAAATCGCTTTAGGAATTGTTTATGAAGAGAGGCTGCAACTTTTTTCTTTGTATTTTCGCCATGTGGAGCGGAGCCATGTTGAACGAAAGAGCAGAAGCACAAGTACGGCCGCCGATGGTAGCGGGTCAATTCTATCCGGCCGACGCCCAACAGCTGTCGCGAGACGTTAAGCGCTACTTGGACAAGGCGGAAGACCTTCGTCTGCCGCCGATCATTGGTCTGCTTGTTCCGCATGCGGGGTACATTTATTCCGGCGCTACGGCTGCCGCCGGTTACAAGCAGGCGGCTCGACAGAAAGTCGAGTTGGCGGTGGTCATTTCTCCCACGCATCGCGAGTATTTCGAGGGAGTGACAATCTACCCAGGAGACGCCTACGAAACCCCGTTAGGAAAAATGGCCATTGACAAACAAACGGCGGCCAAATTGGTTGCATCGCATTCAGCCGTGCATTTCAGTGAACGGGGACATCGGGCCGAGCACGCCTTGGAAGTGCAGTTGCCGTTTCTTCAGACTCTGTTTCCGCAGGCCAAGCTTTTGCCTTTGGTCGTCGGCCCTGATTGCGACTGGAAGACCTGCGAATCCGTCGGAAGAGCCCTTGCCGACGTCGTGCGCGGCAGGCAGGCTTTGATCGTCGCCAGTTCGGATCTCTATCATGGAGAGTCTTACTCGGATTGCGTCAAAATCAGCAAGGAGACGCTGGATGCGGTGACGCGCCTGCAGCCTGAAGCTTTGTTCCGCGGGCTGCAGCGGGATACCTATCAGGCCTGCGGCGGCCTGCCCGCGGTGATTATGGAAACGGCGGCCATGGCCTTGGGTGCCGATGAGGCAAAACTGATCGCCCAGACCAATTCGAATGATGTGACCGGAACCCGCGGCGGCTATGTCGTGGGGTACGGCGCGGTTGCGCTCTATAAAAAAGCTTCGCAAGAGAATCGATCGGATAAAGTCGAATACAAGCCGTTACCGTTGGCCGAACAGAAATATTTGCTCAAGTTGGCCCGTTGGGCGATCGCGGAAAGATTGAAAGTCAAATCCGTCGAAGCACCGGCGAAACTCGCGAGTCCAATACTGCAAGAAAAGCGCGGAGTATTTGTAACGCTCACTCAAAAAGGTCACCTGCGCGGCTGTATCGGCCGCCATGAGGCGGATGTTCCTCTGGAAGAGTTGGTGCCGCAGATGGCTCGCGCCGCCGCCTTTGAAGATCCGCGTTTTCCGCCGCTGCGTCCCGAGGAGCTGGCTATTACGGACATCAAGATTTCGGTCTATTTGACCAACGTCTACCGAATTCACGATCTGTCCGAGTTCAAAATGGGCGAGCATGGGATCATCTTGAAAAAAGGATTTCATGCCGCTACCTATTTGCCGGAAGTGCCGCTCGAAGCCGGGTGGAAGACGGTGGAGGAAGAGATGGCCAGCCTCTGTCTCAAAGCCGGCCTGCCGCCGGATGCCTGGAAGAGCGGAGCCGAATTCTGGGTTTACAAAACACAGGTGTTCGACGAGTCGATTCTAAAGAAATGAAAAAGAATGCGGGCAAAGGCAAAAGCTTTTGCCCGTTTTTGTTTTAAGGGAATTCGGCCTCAAATCTGGTCTATCGGCTGCAAAAACGGACAAATCCTTCTCTGTTCTTATCCCCAGACAATTCCCTTGATTAAATAGGCCTCGTTGTGTACTTTAACGAAACAGGTCATGTTTTTTTCCGTATTCTGGGCCGGTCATTACACAGATCGGAGCAGCTTTGAGATACAGCAGCGGATTTTCCGCATGAAATATTTCAGTCAACTTTCGTTACTTCTTCCTTTTGCGTTTTTTTGCGCCGCTGCGGCCTTGTATTTGGCAGGCGACAGAACCGTCGCTTTGACTTGGGTCGGCTTACGGCACGAGGTCTTTGTCATCACCGCAGTGATCCTCTCCCTGCCGTTGATTTACAGACAAAAATGGGCATCCGATCGGAACGTTTTGCGCGGCATTCGCCATCTCTTTTTTCTGATAGTCATGACCGGCGGCATTTTGTTCCTTTCGCGCCAAAGATTCAGCCTGCTGCAGCAAAAGATCATCAGCCAGGATTGGTTTCGGCTCAATTGGAGCGATTCCGTCTTTGTCGTTTTATGGGCATTTTTTTCATTGATTTTTATTTTAATAGCCCTCGGCACCCTCCGCAACCTGATTTACGTTAAAAGGCGGCGAAACACCGCCCGCCATTTTGCCTGGCTGATGGTTTTGATGTTGCTTTATGCCTTTCTCGGATTGTATAAAAGCAGAACGCAAACCGAATTCGTCGAGAACGAGTTTCTCAAATACTTTGACAATATCGTTCTTTTTCTGCTCATCAACTTTATCGTCATCAATTCCTTTCGGGTCGGCTGGATCAATTATCTGAATAAAAAGCAAAAACTGGCCTGCTTTTTCGGCGGTTTTTTACTCATTCCTTTGCAGATCTCCTTCGTCAACCAATTTAAAGAGGTCAGCCCGGTTTACAACTTTAGCCCGTTTCTTGAGCGGTTTGTGGAAATGGGGATGATCTTTATTGCGGTTTATCTGAGTTTTGCCTTTCTGGCGCTTCTTGCGCACCTGCCGACCGCCAGGCTGTACGACCGAAAGCTGCAGCAGATCCGTTCTCTGCATGACCTAAGTCGAGTATTGAGCTCAGAGTTTGATTGGGACCGATTGGTGCAGACGATCGTTCGGCTGGCCGCTCAAGTGACCGAGGCACAGTATAGCTGGCTCGAGCTGTACGTTAACGGCCGTTTGGCTCTGGCCTCGTCTTGGAATTTGAGTCTGAATGAAGAACGCCGCCGGCAGGCAGATGAGCAGGATCGTCTGTACGAAGCGCTGCGCAGTGAGCGGGAGTCCCTATTGCTCAACGAAGCCGGCAAAGATCCGCTCCTTCGCACGTTGCGCCGCTGGAAAAGCGGTCTCGGCTCTCTGGTGGCCGCGCCGTTGATCACCTCGGATCAGGTTTTGGGTTACCTCTTTGCCGCAAAACAGGAGGAATTTTCCTTCGAGCAGGACGATGCGGAGATGATGCGCGCCTTTGCAGACCAAGCGGCGGCGGCGATCATGAACGCCAAACTGGTCGAACAGTCGCTGGTAAAGGAAAGGCTCGAACAAGAGCTGCGCATTGCTCATGAGGCGCAGATGAAGCTGCTGCCTAAAACTATGCCTGTTCTAAACGGCATGGCATTTGATGCAGTCTGCATTACAGCCAACGAAGTGGGCGGCGATTACTATGATTTTTTCGACATCGGCGAGGAATTAACGGCGGTAGTGGTCGGCGATGTTTCCGGCAAGGGCCCTTCAGCAGCTTTTTACATGGCCGAGGTGAAGGGGATTATGGAGGCGCTGGCGGCTGAACGGCTTTCTCCCGAAGAGATGCTGGCCATCGTTAATGAAACGGTTTATCGCAACTTTGACCGCAACACCTTTATCAGCCTGATCTACGGGTTGGTGGATGCCCGACGCCGCCGCTTTACCTTTTGCCGCGCCGGACATTGCCCGGTCTACCATTATCGCGCTGCGGAGGCGGCGGTTCGTCGCTTGGAACCGCGCGGCATAGGTCTCGGCCTTACCTCCAGCCCTCTGTTTCAGAACACCCTGGAAACGATGATCGTGGATATTCTGCCGCAGGATTGTTTTCTCCTCTTCACCGACGGCGTCATCGAAGCGAGAAATCCTGCCGGTGAAGAGTTCGGCGAAGAGCGGCTGGCTGAAGCCTTTCAAGAGGCTAATGAAACCCATGCAAACGAAATCAAGAAGCATCTTCTTCATCGCATTTATGCATTCTTTGACGGCGCCGCGGCGTTTGATGATCTGACATTCGTGCTCTTCAAGGCGGTTGCCGAGACCGAAAGCTAAATGCTGCAGTCATTCGGAGGAAAACAATGGAGACCTTTACAATTCAACGACAAGACAAAGACGAATTATCTATTCTCAATCTTTCCGGTTTTTTGGACGCGCATACGGCTCCGGAACTGGAAAAGCAGCTCGATCAGCTCATCAATGAAGGCCGCAGCAAGATCATCGTAAATTTCGCGAATCTCAATTACATCAGCAGCGCCGGCCTCGGCGTATTCATGGGCAAAATCGAAACGGTCCGCAGTATGAACGGCGACATCAAGATGTGCAGAATGACGCCAAAAATTTTCCGAGTCTTTGATCTACTCGGATTCCCGACATTATACGACATTGTCCAGGAAGAGGAAGAGGCGGTGCAGCTTTTCGCGTCGAAAGAGCGCAGTTCGCGGAGAGCCGATGATAGAGCTTGAGATCGCAGGCTTTTGCGGCCAATACCTACTGAGGAACGGATGTTATGCCGAAAAATGAAATGACTTATTGCTTGCGGATACCCAGCCGCACGGACAACCTCGAGCTGATCCGCGAATTTGTCGCTCGTGTGGCCCGAAAGGTCGGCTTTGACGAGGACGATGTGGGCAAGATCGAGCTGGCCTGCGACGAGGCTTGTTCGAACGTCATTAAACACGCTTACGAGCAAAAGAACGGCAGTCAAAGCCTGGATGTTGTCATTCGCGTCGATTTGAAAAAACTGACCCTCATCGTCACCGACCATGGCAAAGGATTCGATCCTTCCAAGGTCATTGTTCCGGACATGAAGGAATATCTGGCGCAGCTCAAAGTCGGCGGACTGGGCATCTATTTAATGCGCACGCTGATGGATGAAGTCGATTACGACATCAAACCCGGCGTACGCAATCAGGTCAAGATGGTCAAGTATCTTATCGATAAAAAGAGCTCCAAGGTGGTAAAGGCCGACAGGAATGAGGAATGATGCGCGCTCGATCGTCGGCTCGAAAACTCGATCTGCGCAGCGTGGAGCTGCGGTCGTTGATCGAACTCAGTCAGGTGCTCAACGCTTCGCTGGACGCCGATGCAGTGCTCAATACTTGCCTTCTCACGCCGATGGGACGAATGCTCATCAGCCGCGGCATGGCTTTGACTGCGGACGAAAACGGAAGTCTCGGCGTGCGCATCCTCAAAGGACTGCCCGCCTCTCTTGCCCAACAACGCTTTACATTTGAGTATGCATTTCGCACGCCGACCCGACTTGCTGAATTGCCGGACGATGTCTGCCGCTACAAGCCGTTTTTGCAAAGTCTCGGCATTGAGTTGGTGGTGCCGATGTGCTCGCCGAGCCGAATGGTCGGCGCCTTGTGCTTCGGCGGCAAAATGACCGGCAAACCGTTTTCCCCTCGCGAACTCGAATTTCTCAATTCGTTTTCCAACATTGCCGCCACGGCGCTGGAAAATGCCTTAATGTTCCAAAGCCTAATAACCGTCAACCGGCGCCTGGACCGCAAGGTGCATGAACTTAACACTTTGTTCGAGGTCGGTAAGGAACTGAACACGGCATTGGATCGGGAGAGGATTCTTGCCATTCTGCAGCACACGGTTATGGGACAAATGACGGTCAATAAATTGATCATGATCGAGGTAGGAGAAGATCAAACGATCGAATACCCCATCCTCAAGTGGCCGGAGCGAACCGAGTTGGACCGTATTCTGGCCGAGAAAGAGTTGATTTTGAGCTTGTCGGAATTGAACGAAGCGCGTCTTTTGACGGCTGAGGAACCGGCACATCGACTTTTGTTCGAGGCCGGCGTTCGTGCGGTCGTACCGATGCGGCTGCAGGAAGAAAC
This sequence comes from candidate division KSB1 bacterium, assembly GCA_034505495.1. Lineage (NCBI taxonomy): Bacteria > Pseudomonadati > Candidatus Zhuqueibacterota bacterium. The sequence goes on from JAPDQV010000003.1 coordinate 93,891, forward strand.
ACGGGCACTATTGCTGCTCGGCAAAAGGCTTTCGCGGCAAGAGTACGCGCAGGAGGATCTGGATTTCTTGTCTACACTCGGCAATCGCGTCATGGTATCGTTGGAAAACGTCAGGCTCTTCCAAGAGGCGCTGGAAAAGCAGCGGCTGGAAGAGGAGATGGCGATTGCCGAATCGATTCAGCAGCGGCTGCTGCCGCGCACTTTTCCCTCGCTGCACGGCATCGAGATTTACGGTCTCAATCAGCCCTCGCGAATGGTCGGCGGCGACTATTTCGACTGCATTCCGCTGAGCGACGGCCGCGTCGTTTTGGCCGTGGGAGACGTTTCCGGCAAAGGCCTCGGCGCGGCGCTGCTCATGTCGAACCTCCATGCCGGTTTGCATACGCTGCTGCAGTCCGGTTTGCCCATGAACGAGATGATCAAGCGGCTGAACGATCTGATCTATCGCCACACCGATTTCGACAAGTTCATTACTTTTTTCTACGCCGAACTTGATCCGCAAAGCCGTCTGCTTCGCTATGTCAACGCCGGGCACAACCCGCCGATGCTTTGTCGCAGCGACGGCAGCATCGGACTGCTTACGGAAGGCGGCCTAATTCTCGGCATGCTGGAGGATGTCGATTATATGATCGGTCAAGTCGAACTGCGCAGCGGCGATCTGCTGGCGGCCTACACCGACGGGGTGACCGATGCGCGCAACAGCGCGGATGAACTCTTTGACGAGGATCGATTAGCGGAGCTGGTCAGGACAGCGGCCCGCAGCGATCTGCGCGCCGACGAGTTGTGCACGCAAATCGTCAAGGCCGTCGAAGACTTTAGCGGCGATCTCCCCCAGGCAGACGACATCACCCTGTTAATTGTAAAGGTCCAAGAAAAGACATGAATGGAGTTAAGGCAAAACATTCGGCAGCGCGCATCCTTTTGGTGGATGACGATGCAAACAACCGACGATATTATTTCAATGTGCTGAAACGGCAGGGCTATGAGCTCGACGAAGCCGCCTCCGGTGAAGAGGCGATCGAAAAGATTCGCGGCAACGATTACGACGTGGTGGTCAGCGACCTGCAAATGTATCAGTTGAGCGGCTTGGACGTGTTGGAAGCCGCCAAGGCAAGGGATCCGTTCACGCAGGTCCTGATCATGACCGGTTACGGCAGCATTCCCACGGCCGTTCTGGCGATGCAGCAGGGCGCGTTCGATTATCTTTCCAAGCCGGTACAAAAGGACGCTTTGGTTCTGCGCGTTCAGCGGGCGTTGCGCGAACGGGCGCTGCGTCTGCAGTTGAAAGAACAGCAGGAGCGCATCGAGGCGCACAACCGCATGATCGAGCGCGACCTCGAGCTGGCGCAAAAGGTGCAGGCCAGCCTGGTGCCGTCGGATTTCGAGAATGAGCGATACGCCGTAGCCATTCACTATGAACCAATGATCGGAATCGGCGGCGATTTTTGCAACGTCATGCCGTTCGACGAGGATCGATTTATCGTCAACATGGTCGATGTAACCGGACATGGTATTGCAGCTGCGCTGCTTGTCAACCGAGTATGGAATGAGTTAGAGTCCGTGCTGCATCGGCAGCCGTCGCCGGCAGAGGTGCTGAGGCAGATCAATGACTTTTTTTATGCGACGTTTTCGAAAATGGGGCTTTTTATGACCATCTTTGCTTTGGTCGTCGATCTGCGTAAAATGGAGGTGACCTATGCCGGCGGCGCCCACCCTGCAGCGCTCGTTGCCAATGCGAACCGTCCAACTCTTCGCGAGTTGCCTTCGGACAATTTGATCATCGGATTTATGCCTTCGGATCGGGTCAAATTTTTCGAAGCCTCGGCGCCGCTGGAGCACGGCGACCGTATTGCCGTTTATACCGACGGCATTCTGGAGGCGGAAAGCGAAAAAGGCTGTTGTTACAGCATGCAGCGGCTCAAGGAAACGTTTGCCGCTCATCGCGCTGAGCCGGCGGCCGTCGCCTGCCGCAGCATCGTCGAAGACGTCAAGGCATTCAGCGGCGGCGTTTTGCGCGACGATGTGATGCTGATGTTGATCGAAATCAAATGAACGTTATGAAACATACCAAGCAGAAAACAGCTCTGCTGTTCAATCCCTGGATCTACGACTTTGCCGCTTATGACTTTTGGATCAAGCCGATCGGTCTTTTGACCCTCGGCAGCCTGCTGAGGGCGAACGGCTGGACGGTGCAGCTGATCGACTGTTTGGATCGCTATCATCCCTTGACCGCCGGCAAAAGCAAGGACAAAGGCGACGGCACCGGCAAGTTCATTCGACAGGAGATCGAAAAACCGGCGGTGCTGAAGGATGTGCCGCGCCGATTTTGCCGCTACGGTATGCCGCCGGATCTCGTACGCAGCCTGCTTGAGAAAATCGAGCCGCCGGACCTTATTCTGGTTACCTCGGTGATGACTTATTGGTATCCGGCGGTCAGAGATGCCGTCCGGCTATTGCAAGAATATTTCCCGCAGGCTCATCTTATGCTCGGCGGCATTTACGCCACTCTATGTCCCGAGCATGCTGCAGCCGTGCAGCCCGACGAACTGGTGACCGGCGAGGGAGAGCTTGCCGTCATGCGCCGTGCCGCCCGGATTGCCGGAGAAGATGCTGATTTTTCATTTCACAGCTTAGACGACCTTCCCTTTCCGGCTCTCGATCTTTATCCGGTTTTGGTTTCCGCGCCGCTGCTCACTTCGCGCGGTTGTCCCAATCGCTGCAGCTTTTGCGCCTCGCCGATTCTTTGCCCCGCTTATCGCCGTCGATCGCCTGAAAACGTTCTCGCAGAGATCGAACTGCTGTACGCACGCGGCGTGAGTCAGTTTGCTTTTTTCGACGATGCGCTTCTTCACCAGGCGGAACGGTATATCAAACCGATTTTGCGTCAGGTCATCGAACGTCGTTGGCGCCTCCATTTCCACACGCCGAACGGTCTGACGCCGCGTTTTATCGACGAAGAGTTGGCGCACCTCTTTCGGGCCGCCGGTGTGGAGACGATTCGACTGAGCTTCGAAACGGCTAATCCGGAGCGATGGCGGGCTATGTCCGGCAAAGTGAGCATCGAGGATCTGCGCCGAGCCTTGGCCAATCTCGAAGCCGCCGGCTACGATCGCCGTGAGATCGGTGTGTATCTGCTGATGGGTCTGCCGGATCAGTTGCCGGAAGAATTTCGCGAAAGCGCTCGGTTGGTGCACGATCTTGGGGCGCGCCTTTATCCGGCATCCTTTTCGCCCATTCCAGGAACCTCGGATTGGCGAAAATCTGTTGCGTCCGGCTTATGGGACCCTCAGGCCGATCTGCTGCTTACCAATACAACCCTTTTCCCGCTTTGGCGGAAGCTTTACAGTTGGTCATTCTGCAACGAGCTGATGGAATGGACTCACGATCTCAACCGTCGCCTTGACAAAACGATCGACGATGAAAAACGCAGCCGACCGGCCGACGGCGAAGCAATGCTTTGTGATGTTCCGGAATCTTTTCTATTTTGACCGGCAATGAGAGTCGGAGACGAAATTCGTTTGAACCGCATTTGGGTAAAATTGTCGGCCGTCATTACCCTGCTGGTTTTACTGCTGATGATTGTGGTCTTTCGCTTGATCACCCTGCGTCAGATCAAGACTGAGCGCGATCAGCTGCGCGATCATATGGAGCGGATTGCCATGCAGATCGCCTCGATTCGGCTGACTTCGGCGGACGATCTTCTCATTTATCAGGAATGGATCAAGGGTATCCTCGACTCGCCCGCCGGTAAGGATATCGTGTACATTGCCATTTATGACCGTAACCGCCGACTTTTCGCATACGCTCTCAATCCGCAGTATCTGGACGTTCCCTCTCCGCAGTTGCTGACGCCGGAGGATGAGGTCGACATCATTCAGCGGCTCAGCCGCGGCGAGGTGGCGGAGGAAAGCTGGAACGACTTTGATCACGTGCCGGTGGAGATACGCACCGGCCGGCTCGATCTCGGCCGCGTCGACGTCGGCTTTTCTCTGATCGATTTCAACAATCGAGCGCGCAGAAATCTGCTCATTAACGTCTATATTTTGGCCGGCGCCTTTGCGGCCGTAGCCGGTCTGTCGATCCTTATCGGTCGACGCATCACGCAGCCGCTTGAACGACTCTCCGCCGCCATGCTGGATGTTTCGCACGGCAACCTCGACGTGCGCGTATCGATCAAAAGCCGCGATGAGCTGGGCAAGCTGATCGACAGCTTTAATTATATGACGCTGCGGCTGCGGGAAAAACGGCAGATCGAAATGTTTTCCCAAGACCTCATGCTTTTTTTCGAACACGAAAAGCTGCTGCAGTTGGTGATCGAACGGATCGTGGGGTATCTGGGAGCCGACTATGGTGCGTTGTTTCTGCTCGAAAACCGCGGTGAGACTACGGCAGCGGTCTCCCGCTGGAGTGCCCCGATTCCTCTGCAGGCGACAATCGAAGAAACGTTCGATCAGGATTGCCTGTACCAAGTCGTCGGCCGACTGGAGCCGTTCTTTATCGATAAAAACCGCCATGCAGGAACCCTCCTGCGGCTTCAGGAGAGATTGAAAGAACGACTGGGCGCCGACCAATTCGTTTTAGCGTCGCCGATGGTCAGCCAGGGCGAGGTGCTCGGCTTTGTTCTGCTGTCGCACGAAACCGACGGCAGCCATTACGACGGCGACGAGCTGATGTTTTTACGTACGCTTTGCGGCCAAGCCGGTATGGCGGTCCGTAACAGCATGCTGCTCCGCGACTTGACCCTCCAACAGCGACTGCAGAAAGAGCTCGAAATCGCCAGGCAGGTTCAAGCAGGCCTGCTGCCGGATCGGGAGCCGTGTTTGGACGGCCTGCAGTTGGCAGGCGCCTGTCTGCCCGCAGAAAAGGTGGGCGGCGATTACTATGACTATTTCGTTTTGGACGATCATCGCCTCGGCATAGCCGTGGCCGACGTTTCCGGCAAAGGCACTTCAGCAGCATTCTACATGGCCGAAATCAAGGGCATGATGTCGTCGATGACGCAGTTCATAACCTCACCCAAGGAATTGATGCGGCGTCTCAACCGGCTGTTATGCCGAACCGTCGATCGACGTATTTTTACCACCATGTTGTACGGCATAATCGATTTGGCGGCGGGCGAGTTTGTCTTTGTAAGAGCGGGGCACAATCCGTTGCTCGTGCGCCATGCGGATGGGACCGTCGATTTGCTCGTGCCGCGCGGCATGGCTTTGGGCTTGGCGGGCGATGAATTGTTTGACCGTTTTACGGAAGAGTATCGTCTGCCGCTCCGCGCCGGTGACATTCTTTTTATCTTTACCGATGGCCTTACGGACGCCAGGAACGCAACCAATGAGGAATTCGGCGAAGAGAGGCTGGCGGCTTGGCTGCGGGCGTGTGATGTTGCCGATCCGATGCATATCCGACAGCAAATCTTGCAAAAGATCGACGAATTCGCCGGCGGCGCCGTGCAGCATGACGACATCACCCTCGTGATTGCAGCCGTAGCTGCGAAAAAATCTTGAGATTCCCTATGTCGAACGGAACGAGACGAACGTTTGTCCTATTGGCGGCTCTTTTTTTGACCTGCGGCACCCAGGAAGAGCGCCGTATCCGGCTGAGCCGTCGGCCGTTGGACGTGCTGTCGCAGGAGCGCGTGCGCGCCGTCAGAATTGCCGTGGAAGAGAAAAAGCGCCTTGCCATTCTGCCTTTAAAAAACGAAACGCCGGATGCCGCCCCGACTTGGCTTGGGCAGGGCTTGGCGGATATGCTTGCCCTCACTCTATCACAATCGAGGCAACTCAATCTTATCCCCAGCCGCACCGTCAACGACGTTTTGGCGCGCGCGAAACTCAAGCTCGAGGACTTGACCACGGCGCCGCTGTGTCGTCGTGCCGCCGCCGAACTCCGCGCCGACGCCCTCATCAACGGCTGCTATCGATACGTCGGCGATTCCTTGATTGTCGAACTGAATATATGGGACGGTCTGAGCGGCGAGCGTCTGGAAAAGTTAACCGCCGGCACCGGCAAGATCGACATCAAACCGCTCTTTCGCATGATTAATGCATCTGCCGGAAAAATCCGCAGCCTGATGGAAAGGCAGAAAAATGACGAACCGCCGATTCAGGAAAAGACGACGCCGTTGGTTACGACGCATTCTCTGGAAGCCTACCGTCTCTATACGGAAGGTGTGGCGCTGCTGGAAGGGTTTTCGATCGGCGAGGCGGCGTCCAAGTTCGCCCAAGCGGTGCAGCTCGATTCGACGTTTGCCTCGGCCTGCATGCGCCTGGCTCTCTGTCAGTTGATGGTCGGCCGGAAAAGCGAAGCAAAAGCCCTGCTGCGCCAAGCGCTGCGTCATTCGGCCCAGCTGCCCGAGCGCGAAAGGCTGCCGATTCTGGCCTTGAAAGCGCAAGTGGACGGCGACTATAATCAGGCTGTGCGTCTTTATGAGCAATACCTGGAATCTTTTCCCCAGGACGTTCAGGGTCATTACCAACTTGGCGAATACTATTTCAGCGTAGCCCGTGACTATCGCAGGGCAATCAGCTATTTAGAAACCGTCATCAGCCTCGATCCCAATTACAAAAGCGCCTACAATCTGTTGACTTATTGTTATGCCATGATCGGCGAACTGGAGCGCGCTTTGGACGCTCTTGACCGCTATATTGAACTCGCCCCTAATGAGGCCAACCCCTATGACAGTTACGGTGAAATTCTTCACAGCGCCGGCCGGATCCAAGAGGCAACTGAAAAGTACCGAACAGCTTTGCGCATCAATCCGGCGTTTGTCCCCGCTCAACTTCACCTTGCCGCGGCTTACTTGGACATGGGCAAAACGGGCAAAGCGCGCAGATTTCTGCAAAAGAAGGTGCTCAATCAGAAAGACGTTGCCGCCCGCCGAGGCGGATTCAAGCTTCAGGTACTGACCGAAATCGTCGCCGGCGACATTAACCGCGCGGAAAGGCTCCTGCGTTCCGTAGGATCGTCGAATCCGGAAGAACAGCTTTGGAGTACGTACGTTCTTTTGCTGCTTCGCCCGGATTCCCAAGAATACCGCCGCGACTTTGTCGAGCTGGTCGAAAAAGAGTCGGCGCGCATGGCCGATCCGGATTATGCGGCGGAAAGGTTGTTTCAGATCAGTTCTCTGGCTTTGGAACTCCAGATTGCCTTGCCGGAGGTGAGCCGTCTGCTCTATGAATATCTGCGCAGCCACTCCTCACCTTTGGCCATGCAGATTGTGCTTGCCTATGCGGGAGTGTTTCAACTTTACGGCATTCCGTTCTCGGTTCAGGACGAACTTTTGCCGTCGATTCGATCCATGCCCGAAACGTTTCAAAGCTGGGGGCCTATACCGTGGGATTATTATTGGAAATACTTTTTTATCGGACTCGATCGCGCCTCTAAGCGCGGGATCGATGTACAGGCAGTAGCGGACGATCTGGCCGATTTTGCAGGGCGCAGCGGTAATCGGTCGATGCAGATGGAAAGCGTTCTGGCTCAGGCGGCCGCTGCGCATTTGCAAGGTCAAGCGGACAGAGCGAGGCAGATCCTTGCCCAAGCTGGGATGCCTGTGGAAAGCGATTGGCTCGTTCTCGGTCCCTTTGAGGTTCGGCGCGGCTTTTCGCAAACCTTTTGGCCCGAAAAGCACACGATGAACGAATGGTCGAAACTCGATTTGCAGCCGATACCGCAGCCTGCCGCCGACAGCCGCTTTGACGGTTATATCGATTTACACGAAATATTTACGACCCGATTCAATCAGGCGGCGTATGCGATGCTGTACGTCTATTCGCCGACGTTGCGCAAGGCAGTGTTTGCCGTGGGGACTAATGCCCGACTTAAAGTCTGGTTGAACGATGAACCGCAGCGGATGATCGTCCGCACCGCTCCTGCCGTGATCGATCAGGATTTTATTCCCATACGCTTAAAGCCGGGGTTGAACCACCTGCTGCTGCGCCTGGACGTTCCTTTCGGCGAGATCGGATTCTACGGTCGATTCCTCACCCCCTTCGGCGAGGCGATTACCGACTTGAAATTCGGCGAGCAGGCGACAGCCGCTGCCCGCGAAATGGAGCCTAGCGAATGAACGAACGGTACGAAAAAAAACCGCCTTTTTTTACGGCCGTGGCCGGCAATATCGGCGTCGGCAAGACGACGCTTACCCGCTTGGCTGCCGAACGACTCGGCCTCAGACCCTTTTTTGAGCGCGTCATCGATAATCCCTACCTGGACGATTTTTATCGCGATATGGCCCGTTGGAGCTTTAACCTGCAGATCTTTTTCCTCTCTAAGCGATTCATCGATCAGCGCAAAATTTCCGAGAGCAGAGAACCGTGCATCCAGGATCGATCCATTTATGAAGATGCCGAAATTTTTGCTTATATTCTGCACAAGCAGGGTTATATGAGCGATCGCGACTATCAAAACTATTGCGACCTGTTCGCTGTTATGACCGATTATCTGCGTAAACCGGATTTGATCGTCTATCTGCGCGCCTCGACATGGACCCTGATTACTCGCATTCGCAAACGCGGTCGCGAGTTCGAAAAGCGCATTACCGTCGATTATCTGCACGAACTGAACGAAGCGTATGAGCGTTGGATCAAAAAGGTGCAAAAGACGATGAACGTATTAACGGTCGATACCGACCGCTTCGATTTCGAAAACGATCCTGAGCAGTTAGATCAAGTGATCCGGCAGATCGCATCTTTCATCAACTGAGAGGTGAGGTATGGAGAGTTCGAAAAGCAAATCCCGCATTATCACGCTGACAACCGACTTTGGGCTGAGAGACGCGTTCGTAGGCGTGATGAAAGGGGTTATTTTACGAATCAATCCGGCGGCCCGAATCGTGGACATTACCCACGGCATCGCTCAGGGCGATATCGACGCTGCGGCTTTTGCCTTGGATCAGGCACATGCTTTTTTCCCAGAAGAAACGATCCATGTCGTCGTCGTCGATCCGACCGTCGGCACAGATCGCCGCATTCTCCTGGTGCGTGCCGGCGGCTGGTTCTTCCTTGCTCCGGACAATACCGTGCTCAAGTATATTTTCGCCCGCTATGGGGATGCCCAGGTGCTGGCGGTCACCAACAGTTACTATTTTCTGCCGCACACCAGCCGGACGTTTCATGGCCGCGACATTATGGCGCCGGTGGCCGCCCATCTTTCTCTCGGTACGGCATTTCTTGATTTCGGCACTCGAATCGACGATCCGCTGCGCGGCGAGGTGCTTTTGCCGCTGCGTAAAGGAAAAACCATCCACGGCAAGATCGTCTATATCGACCATTTCGGCAACTGCATCAGCAACATTTCGAAAAAGGATTTGGTGGGCGAGACGGTCAAAGAAATCAATGTCAAGGAATTCCAATTCGACCGCCTGAGCCGCTCCTATGCCGAAAATCCCGTCGGCGAGCCGCTCGCCATTGTCAGCAGTCACGACCATCTGGAGATCGCCGTGCGCGACGGCAATGCCGCCGCTATTCTCAAGCTCGAGAAAGGCGACCCGATAGAAGTCGTTTTGGAATAAACTGGAAAGCGGCCAAGAGCGCATATGCACGATTTCGAAGGCGAAATGGTCGAGGTTTGGGAGCCCTTGCCGGTCAAACGCCGACTTGCCCTTCCTGCCGACAAACCTCTGATCAACCTCGTTCTCTTTCTGCTTACCGTCGCTTCAACCTGGTTTATGTGGGGCGGCCGGTATAGTTTGGCAGTGACCGCCATTTTGGGCGCTCATGAGATGGGCCATTACATCGCCTGTCGTCGGCACGGCATGCGCTCGACGTTACCTTTTTTTATCCCATTTCCCTTTTTCAATCCGTTCGGCACTCTCGGCGCGGTAATTCAAATCCGCACCCCTTTTTTCGACCGCCGCTCCCTGTTTGATGTCGGCGCCGCAGGCCCCTTTGCCGGTCTGATCGTTACGGCGTTCGTGCTGATGTTGGGTTTTACGGTGCCCTTTGAGCCGAACATGAAAACCCTATCGGCTTCTTTCAAGCCCGAACCCCAGCTCCTAATGCAGGGTTTTTCGCTGCTGATGCGCGGCTCAACGGTCAGCGGAGCGCAGATTATCGCCAATCCGTTGCTCTATGCCGGCTGGGTCGGCCTGTTCGTGACTTCGCTCAATCTTTTGCCCATCGGGCAATTGGACGGCGGTCATATCCTTTACAGCGTTTTTGGCCCCAAAACCCGTTCGATGATGATCGTTTTTATCATGCTGTTGGGCCTGTTAACCTTTTTCAATTTGGGATGGGCTCTGCTGTTCTTCATTCTGTTACTTTTCGGCCGAAACCACCCGCCGCCGATCGACAGTTATAGACCCCTCGACCGCATGCGGTGCCTGCTGGCAATAACTGCGGCGGTCATTTTTGCCCTGACTTTTACACCGTTTCCTTTTACCGTTTTGAGGTGATCATGAAAGAGGCTCTGCGCGAAAATAGTGCGGAAAATTTGCCGGACGAGGCGGAATCGCTGTTGCCGCAGCCTCGAAAAAGCAAAAAGCAGCGATTGGTCTGGATCTTCGTCGCGGTGCTGCTGATCGCCGGCGAAGCGGCATTCGATATTTTCGAGATTGCCGTCGGCCGCTTTCTTCTGCTGACCAACCCGCTGCGCCCGCAGAGCGGTCGTTTATGGGAAGAGGATTTAAAAGAGCAGGAGGGACTTTCGGCGCTTGAAGAGGTCATCGAAAAGAGCTCGCTTGAGGAAATACCGCGCGAACCGATACACAACCTCGAGGAACTGCAGAATGCGCTGGAAGCTTTTGGCCGTGTATCGATGAGCAAGGAGGAATTCCTGCAGTTTTATCGGAAGCTGCCCGCAAACCACGCCAAACAGCTTGCCGATCCGCTGCTCATTTTGGAGCTTGACCGCGGCGGTATATGGCGCCGTACGCAGTTTTCCGCTTCCGACGGCCAAATCGCCCTCCACTTTTTAGACGGTTACGACAACCTTTTGCGCGAATGCCACAGCTCCGTTGACCAGAGGGCTGAAGAGCCGCCCCAGTTCGAAGAACGGTTGGAAAGCTTTGCTTACAAAGGCCGTATTGTTTCAGCCGATCTTTTCCTTCAAGCCTTTAATAAGCTGGATCGTTCGCTGCAACTTCAGATCATCAACGATCCGATTAAGCTTGTGCAGTGGGGGGATGACCTGCAGCGTGTCGGCATTGCCCCTGAGGTCGACGAAGAGGGGGTGAAGCTGGCCTTTGAAATAAAAAGCGGAGAAGGGGTTGTGGTTCAATCCGTACACGCCTCGGAGCTGGCTGTCGCCTACCTGCTGCAGGAAATCAATCTGTTGGATGAATCTATTGACATCAAGCCGCCGGTGAAACGCCATGAAAAGAACCGCTAAGATTCTGCTGATCGGATCAGCTCTAATCGCGCTTGCGGCGATGATTTATGCGCTGTTGCGGCTGCCCCAGTTACCCGACGACTTGAACCGAATTGCATTGGGCAGGCCGACCAAAATTTATGATGACAGCGGCCGCCTGATCCGTATCATGGCAAATCGACAGATCGTGCCGCTTTCGCAGATTTCTCCATACATGATTCAAGCCGTGCTGGCGCTGGAAGACCGTGACTTCTATCGGCATCACGGGATCAGCAAGACGGGCATGGCGCGGGCGCTGCTTGCCAACTTGCGCTTTCGCCGCGTTGCCCAGGGCGGCAGCACCATCACCCAGCAGCTGGCAAAGAATCTCTTTTTCAGTTTTGAGCGCTCTATGGTGCGCAAGCTGCAGGAGCTGTTCATTACCCTGCAGATCGAGCAGCAGTTTACCAAAGACCAGATCCTGGAGGCCTATCTCAATCAGATCGACTTCGGATCCGGGGTTTACGGCGTTGAGCCGGCGGCGCAGATCTATTTTTCCAAACATGCCGACGAGTTGACGCTTGCCGAAGCGGCTATGTTGGCGGGCATTCCCCGCTGGCCTGCCCGTTATAACCCCTACAAAAACCCCGAAGTGGCCAAGGAGAGGCAGCAATTCGTACTCAAACGGATGCTCGAAGCGAACAGCATTACGCAGGAGCAGTACGAGACGGCTTTAGGGCAAAAGTTGCGCTTTCGGCAGCTTTTCGAAGCCGGCGAGTATGCCGAATATTTTATCGATGCGGTGATCAACGAGGCGTCGGAGCAGTTCGGCAAGGCGGCAGTGTTGTACGGCGGTCTCGATATTTTTACCACGCTCAACAGCGATTATCAGGCGGCGGCCGTTGAAGCGATCACCCTCGGGATGCAGGAACTGGACGAGTTGTTGGGGTTGCCGCCGTACAAATCCGCCAAGTGGTCGGAACGGAGCAATTATCCGCAGGCGGCTTTGGCGGCGATCGATCCGCGAACCGGCGCCGTCAAGGCCTTGGTGGGCGGTCGCGACTTTCGCAGCGCTCCGTTCAATCGCGCCCTGGCGGCAAATCGTCTGCCGGGGTCGGCTTTCAAACCGTTCACTTTTACGGCGGCAATCGATCGGGGGATCATTTCTCCTGAAACCGTTTTGGTTGACGAACCGGTGCAGTTCCGCATCTACAATCAGATATGGGAACCGAAGAACTTTGATCAGCAGTACCTGGGACCGATGACCGCCAAGATGGCTTTGGCTAAATCGCGCAATGTGATTGCCGCTCAAATTATCGAAAAAGTGGGTCCGGAGACTGTCATCAAATATGCCAAAGAGATGGGCATCACCAGTCCTCTGGAGCCTAATTTATCCCTTGCCCTCGGCTCTTCCGGCGTTTCTCCGCTGGAAATGGCTTCCGGATATGCCACTCTCGCTGCCGAAGGCATTTACCGCAAGCCTTTTCTCACTCGCAAGATCAATGCGCCGCAAAAACTGCTATATGAAAACGAGTATCGTTCTAAACGCGCATTGGATCAGCAGACCAGTTACATTATGATCGACATGCTGACGGGCGTGGTCGAATTCGGCACAGCTGCGTCGATTCGCACTGCAGGCATCGATCGCCCGTGCGCCGGGAAGACCGGCACGACCAATGACTTTCGTGACGCTTGGTTCGTCGGTTTTACGCCCGAATTGGTAGCGGCGGTCTGGGTCGGTTTCGACGACAACCGTTCGATGCGCACGCCCACAGGCCGCGGGATCACCGGTGCCTATGGTGCTCTGCCGATTTGGATTCGCTTTATCCAAAGAGCATTGGCCGGTAAAGTCTATCAGGAATTTCCTATTCCGCCCGGAATCGAATTCCGCTGGGTCGATCCTTACACCGGCCTGGAAACAGACGCTGCAACCGGCATGCGCATTGCCGTCCGCAGCACACAATAGAGGGGATAATGAGCACAAAAAGTTTTCTTGTCGGCGCTTTAGGGGAAGCCGTTTGGGACGATTACGGCGGTAAACGATTCATCGGCGGTGGGGCTGCCAATTTCTGCATTCATGCCGCGGCTATGGGGTGCCGCAGCGTATTGTTCAGCCGCATCGGTCATGATCGTGAAGGCCGAGAACTAAAGGAGGCACTTGCACGACGATCCGTCGATACCTCGGCTCTGCAGATCGACCTGTTTCTGCCCACTCCGATCGTTTCTGTAGCATTGGACGGCAAAGGATATCCTCATTACACCTGTCCTTTTCGACCGACCATCGATGAGATTCGCCTCGACTCACTCTGGGAAGAAACGGCGCCGCAGCTCGACGGTCTCTATTTCAGCATGCGCGCCCTGCAGGGAAATGTTTCCAGCGAAACCGGCAAGAGATTTTTACAACTGGCCGGTAACGCAGTCAAACTGTTCGATCCTGAGCTGCGTTCCTGGGATCCTACGCAGGAGTTAAAAGTCATCAACCTTTTGAATGAGGCGGACATCCTAAAACTCGATTTGACCAGCTGCGGATGGCTCAAGATCGGCCTGCAGAGTGAAGAGGACGAGGTTGTTTTTCTTCACCGTTTAATCGAGACGTTCGGCTTTGAACTGGCGGCGCTGACATTGGGGGAATACGGCTGCTATCTTGTCAGCCGGACAGAAGAAGTCTACGACCCCGGCTATTTCATCACTCAACGCGACGCCTCGGGGGCGGGAGACGCCTTTGCCGCAGCGCTGCTGGTCAAGTTCCTGGAAGGCGCGTCGTTGACGGAAACGGCCGATTTTGCCAATCGCTTGGGGGCTTTTGTGGCTTCGCATCTGGGTGCCGCACCGGCTTGGCAGCCGGAAGATCTCGAACTCTTTGCCTGGAACAGTTTGTGAATTCATTCGAAATTTGTAATCGTTTAACAATCTAGCCCTATTTTTTCTACTATACAATTTCAACCGGTGACACAAAGGAATACGTCATGTACAAATGGGGTGTCGTTTTTATTGCCTGTTCTGTTGCTCTAATCAGCAATCGGCTGAATGGTGCTGAGGGCAAAATCAGCGGCGTCATTGTCGATGAAAAGACTCGCGAGCCGTTGAGCGGAGCCAACGTGCTGGTCCTCGACACGCCTTTCGGCGCCGCTGCAGACGCAGAAGGACGTTATACAATTGATAAACTCGAGCCGGGCAGCTATAACTTGGAGTTTCGTTTCCTCGGCTATAAAACGGTCAAAAAAGGCAACGTCATTGTCAATCCCAACCGTACGACGATCATGGATGTCGTTTTGGAGCCGTCCGTGTTGACCGGTGAGACGATCGAGGTGAGCGCCGGTTATTTCCAAGAGGCCAAAGAGGCGATCGTCGGCAGTCGTTCCATGGATTTCGAGGAAATTCGGCGGAGTCCCGGCGATGTCGTCGACATCCAGCGTGTGGTGCAGGTGCTGCCGGCCGTGGTTTCGGGAACCGATCAACTGAACGAGATCATCGTACGCGGCGGCTATCCAGGTGAAAATCTTTTTCTCATGGACAATATCGAGATCCCGAACCCCAATCATTTTGCCGTCCAGGGTGCCGGCGGCGGTCCGATCAACATGCTGAACAGTTTTATGGTCCGCACGATCGATTTTTACGCCGGAGCGTTTTCAGCCCGCATGGGCGACCGCGCCTCTTCCGCAATGGAAATTACGCTGCGCAACGCTTCGAGAGACCGCCGCCGTTGGGAAGGGCAATTGGGCATGTCAGGTGTCGGCCTCCTATTGGAAGGTCCCTTGAGCTCTCGCGGCGGCTATATTTTCTCGGCCCGAAAAAGCTATCTCGATTGGATTATTTCCTCGACCGGCTTGACGGCAGTTCCGCATTATCATAATCTTCAGGCAAGAATCGATTATGAATTGAACCGCAGCAACACATTGATCCTCAATGCGGTTTACGGCAACGATCACATCGACATCGAAGAGGGGGATGAGGCAGGCTACGGCCGGGGTGCCGAAAA
The DNA here is from genome assembly GCA_034505495.1 of candidate division KSB1 bacterium. Lineage (NCBI taxonomy): Bacteria > Pseudomonadati > Candidatus Zhuqueibacterota bacterium. Next base: position 109,150 of record JAPDQV010000003.1, read on the forward strand.
CGTCACTAACCGCAACCGGCAGATTATCGGCGGAGCTACCCTGCGGACGTTTTGGCGCCGCGGCATCTTTTCAAACACAACCTTAAGCGCTGTAAGCAACCGTTATTATGTTGATGCCTTCCGCCAACCCGGACACCGAACTTTTTTCAAAAACTCTTCCCAAGAAGACGAATATACTGCCAAAACCGATTGGGTCATTCAGGCGGCGAAATTCCTGGAGCTCGATTTCGGATTGTCTTTCAAATCGGTTCAGGATCAATATGATGTCACCATCTCTCCGGACACGCTTTTTCTCTACGATACGACAAAAATCCCGCCCGATTCGATCCTCGGAATTTTTCGTTTGTACCCTGGACAAATCATCGACCGCGGTATAACTTCCTATAAATCCGCCGCTTACTTGCAATCCGTCTGGGAATGGTCGCGTTGGCGCTTGACTGCCGGCCTTCGTTACGACTATTTTCGTTATACCCGATTCTCGTCATGGAGTCCGAGACTCGGCCTCTCGTACGGCCTCACGTCTACTCTTCGCCTAAAGATCGCCTACGGCCGGCATTTCCAGTCACCTTATCCTATAGAGCTGATTCCAAGCCCGCTCAACCGCAATTTGCGGCATAAATATGCCGACCATTGGGTGGCCGGACTGGATTGGCTGGCCCGCGACGACGTCAAATTGACTTTGGAGGTTTACGATAAAAAATACTTTGACATTCCCGTAGAATACAGTTTAACCACGCCTGATCCTTTCGACGATTCAAGAGGATACAAGGTCAATGCCGGCAGCGGCAAGGCGCGCGGAATAGAATTCTTTTTGCAGAAAAAGCTGATCAGCCGGTTTTCCACCATCATCAGTTATGCTTATTCGAGCGCTTATTCCATCGACCTCCGCAGCGGCGGAAGGATTCCGGCTGATTACGATTACCGGCATGTTTTTACTGCCATGGCCGGATACAAATATCGCGCTGCCGGGCGGAAATGGTACCAGGATTTCCGCCGCACGACGCTATATAAAATATTTTCCTGGCTGCCGTTTGTACCCGCAGACGACAACGAACTCAGCGTCAAATGGCGGTATTTAGGAGGCAGACCTTACACCAAGCCTGTCTACCATCCCGAAATTCAGCGGTGGGTGATCGATGAAAACCTGCCGATGAACGCACATCGCTATCCTGCTTATCACCGGCTCGATCTTCGCCTCGACCGCAGGTTTGTCTTCAACACATGGGCGATGATCGTCTTTTTCGACGTCATCAATTTGTACGGGCGCGATAATGTTTGGTCCTATCAATACAATGACGACGGGACCGTCAGTCAGGTCAATCAGTTTTCGACCATGCCGGTCGGCGGGGTGTCGCTGGAATTCTAACGCCCCAAGAAAGAGTAAGATACATTACCCCGCGCTGATACTCAAACGCTCAATAAAAAAGGCCGCTATTTGAAGCGGCCTTTTCATTTTTCAGTATGCCGTGACCATTCCGATGACAAAACGGTTACCGTCGTTCTTGAGGTCGCGCGTGTATTCACCCACTAAGCGCAGATTGCGCGAAAGCAGGTAAGTTGCGCTGACCGTTGCCGTGTGGCAGCCGAGAGGCGATAGATTGAAATCTTTTAAAAAGCCCGAATAGTCATCGATGTCGGAATCGATGCGGTTGTAGAGCGCGGTAAAATACCAACGGGAGCGATCCAACTGCGGCGAAAAGATCAGCTCGCCGACAATTCCAGTGGTTTTTGTTTTTGGAATCAGACTAAAGAAAAATGGTTTTGTGTCTTCGCGGATCAGGTACTGAGCCGTCAATTCGACGGGGCCGAACGCAAGGTGGAGATCGGGGCCGTAATAGGTGATTTTGTTGATCGAGCTGCCGTTTTCATAATGATAGGCTTCGCGCCCGGAATAGTAAAAGCCGCCGATCTGCAGTTCCGGCAATAGGGTCTGAGCCACGCGAAGGCCGATGTTCTTGTCCGAGTCGCGGTCAAATTTTTCATCCGCCGCCGGTTTGCCGTTGCCGTTGACGATCATCGCGGCGAGATCGGTGCCGGTTTTATCGATGCCGTAGGTCAGCATAACGCCTCGGTCATAAGTCAGATTAGTGAATGACCTGCCGACCCGCGCGCGAAAGATTTGATAGTCCTCATAGGTCAAACGCAGCTCGCGCTTCATCAGCGGATCGCAGACCTGAAATTGGCCGACCATAAGATCGAGATTCGAGCCGAAGAGATTGTCGAAATGAATGTATGCGTCTTCGATACCCGCCACTTCACCTTTTTCCGACATGTAAAAATAGAAATAATAGCCGATGTTTTTGTAAAGTGCTCCGCCTGAAAGAAGCTTGAGACCGTAAGGCGTCTGCAGATCCGAGGTGATGTCTGCGTCCGGCTCCAACAAGCCGAAAGCGTCAAAGCGGACGGCAATTGGAAACTCTTTATTGAGCCTTAGGATCGGATCGCCGGCGATGATATAGTCGCGATCTTTTTCATCTTCTTGTAAAATAAATCCCGCTGCAGCGTACTCATCGCCGTAATCTTTGAGCTTCGGAAAAGGAGCGTGACAGGTGCTGCAGGAAATCTTGTAACGCCGCGCAAAAGCAGGAATCGCTGCCGCCTGCTGCGCCAAAACACCGACGAGCAACAAAACCGCCCACATCCTCGCACGAATCGACATAATGGGAATCCTCCTCATTCCAGCCGTAATCGAAAATGCCGAGCTTGAATCGCTGCGCCTGCTAATCGACGACTTGGATCCAAGTTTCGGCGAAATTTACCGGTACGATTTCGCTTTCTTCCGCCGGAACTCCCAGAAAATCCGCCACCGGCTTGACCAGTTTTTGATAATTCAACTGGGCGCGAAAAGTCACCTTGCCAAGGGGAATATCATCCGGCACTTGCCAAGTAAAGGTCTCGATTTTTGTCTCCCGCGGTCCGATGCGGTAATCGACGCCGAGCCGCGCGGTATTCCATTGCAGGATGGTCATGATGCCGTTCGGGTCAAAATACGGCATGCGAAAGATGCGGTCGCCGACCGGCACGCCGTCTCTGGGTACACCCTTAAAGTCCTTGATCCCTTTGGGAACCCCCATATCGACATAGGCAAGCACGTCCGCAGCAATCGTATACTCTTCGCCTTCGAATCCCTTTTTATCCACCGGCAGATGATACTCTTTGCCGTCGGAGTCCCTTGCCGTGACATGCAGCCACATGATTCGATCTTCTACCGAGCCGGTGGGGATCTTGTGTCCGGCCTTCCCGTTGAACAGCTGCACCTTCAGGACCACAACATCGCCGGGAGCTGCTTCGCGTTCTTCCGGGTGCATGCGAAGCTCGATCGCACCGGCAATTTTTCCGGGATCATGGGCTCCATTAAACAGATGCTGCGCCACCATGTCTTCTTTGGCCATTTTTGCATTTCGCCCCCATGCCTTGGGCATATGGCATTGCTGACAAGGGACGCCCTGGTGAGAATAGGGTCCTTCCAGCCATTCTATCTGCGTCGATTTTACCCAAACGCCGAAGGGATTTTTCTCGTTGTGACAATTCGCACAGAGTTCGGCTTGCGCAAAGATGTCGAGCTTTTTCGTCTCGTGATGAGGCGAGACTACGCCCTCCTTTGCGCCGTACTTGATACGGCCGGGCGATACGACAAAGCTAAAGTTGTAGGGAACACTGTCGTCGCTTTGGATGCCGCTGATGCTGTGACAAAGATCGCAGCTGACGCTCTCATTGGCACGCGACCCCTCCGAGGGGCGCGGCGGCGGGACGTCGCCCGCCAAATAGGCTAACGGGGCATGACAGCCGTTGCAGCCGTCGACCGGTCCTTTCAATGACGGCACCTTTTGCGCATGCGCAACCGCCAGATCAAAATATTCGATTTCATCCCAGTGGTGCGTATAAGCCTGCGACATCATCGCCTGCGTCCACTGCATATAAATGTCCGTATGACATGATCCGCAGGCTTCCGGTTTTTCGAATTTGCTGTAGGGCTGGGTGCCGAAATTCTTCTCTCCGGCCGATAGAACCGCCATCATTATTAACAGCAAAACTGAAAGGCCAATTAGAACTGCTTTTTGGGGCTTCATGCGATACCTCCGCTGAAGAATTACTTGGTGGAAAATAATAAATAATTGTGAAATTGCAACTTTATTTTTAGCTGATATTTTTTATAATGTTCTTGCGGGTGTTTGATCAATCGTAAAGTTATAGATAACCACGCCGTACTTAGCGGCCTAATGATTTTGCTTGGAAAGAAAAATGTTGGAATTCGAACCCTATGCAGCTTATATTGGCGAACAACGCACAAGGATGCAGACTCATGCAGGGTTCCAAACATCTGGTCGACGGATCTCTTTTGATCGTCGAGGCTTTGACCCGCGCCGGCGCGGACGTGTATATCGGTTACCCTATTACTCCGGCAAATTTAATCTACGAATATGCCCGGAGGCGTTTTCCGGAATTTTATGCCGCTCCGGATGAAATTTCCGCTTTGCAGTGGGCTGCAGGCTATGCGGCAGCCGGCAAACTTCCCGTCGCCGCAACTTCTTTTCCAGGTTTGGCACTAATGGTGGAATCCGTCAACATGTTCTATATGATGGAACTGCCGTTGGTGTTGGTGCTTGTACAACGGTTGGGACCGAGTACCGGCTCCGCAACCGTCGGGGCAGAGGGAGATCTGCTTTTGCTGCGCGGCCTTCTGTCCGGCGGATACACCTTGCCGGTTTTCTGCCCGGCAGATTTGACGGATTGCTGGACGCTCTCTGCCGCCGCGCTCGATGCGGCTGCGAATATGCGGTCGCCGGTCATCCTGATGACCTCCAAGGAAATGGTCATGACTTCCTGCAGCTTGGACCTTGCAGCGTTGCCGCCGATCTCGCCTGTCAAAGGATCTGCCGGCGCCGCGGAACACCATTCCGAGCCTTATGCAGCAGATGAAAAAGATGTACCGCCGTTTCTTCCTGTCGGCAATTCGCTTCGCCGCGTTCGTCTGAACGCCTCTACGCATGACCGGAGCGGTCTCATTCGCGACAATACCCCCGAATCGCTCGCCAACACGCAAAGGCTGCAGAAAAAAGTCCTTCACCTTATGAAAAATTATGAATATTTCATTTTTGACGCTCAGGACGGCTCAGACCTGCTGCTGATCAGCTATGGAGTTTCGGCTTTGTCAACGCGGGCGGCTGCCGAAGAGCTGCGTCGCCGCAGCATTGCCGTGGATCTGCTCACGCTCCAGACTTTGTTGCCTGTGCCGCAGGATGTTATTGACCGCCTAACTCATTATCGAAAAATAATCATTGTGGAAGAAAACATCACCGGCGCTCTGCGCCAGGTTCTGTTCGGATTGTGGCGCGATGAGCGGATTATTGCGATCGGCAGCATCGGCAGGCCTATTTCTCCCTCGCAGATCATTCGTGAGGCGGGATTATGACGAATCGACTGCTCAACGACAAGTCGTTTCCGTACTGTCCCGGTTGCGGACATGGACTGATTCTCAAAGCGTTGGATGCAGCTTTTCAGGCTCTCGATCTTGATCCACTCAATGCCGTTATCGTCAGCGACATCGGCTGCTGCGGACTGATCGATGCGCTGGTCAACAGTCACACCGTGCACGGCCTGCACGGGCGATCGACCGCCTTGGCTCAGGGGATTGCCATGGCTGCCGCCGGTTCCGGTAAAAAAGTGATTGCCGTTCTCGGCGACGGCGGAGCTTCGATAGGTCTGCAGCATATTTTGACTGCGGCGCGCTGGAACGTCGAGATGCTGGTCATTCTTCATAACAACATGGTCTACGGCATGACGGGCGGCCAGCGCAGCGCGCTTTCACCCCCGAATCTGCGGGCTGACGGAGGGCCTCAGCCGCTCGACGTCTGCGCCTTGGCTGCCGCCGCCGGAGCTCAACGGGTTATTCGCCGCTTTGCGGATGACGATTTGACGGCTGCCTTCATCGAGCTGCTGAAAACGCGGGGGTGTTCGTTGATCGAAGTGCTCGAAACCTGCCCCTCGCACGGCTTGCGAAAATATCCTGAACTGAGACAAGCTGCCGTATATCCGCCTATCGATGCGGTCGGTTCCTTTCCGATTTTTACACCCGGTGTTCGGCAAACGCCCTCGCTGTTGGATGAAATACCCGCCGTTCCAAGCAAATTTACTTCATCGCTTCAGCGGCAACTGCAGGTTACTGTTGCCGGTTCGGCGGGAGAAGGCGTACAGTCTGCCGGCGAAATCGCCGCTCTGGCGGCCATGCGTTGCGGTCTCGAAGTCCAAAAGCGCGGCGAATATCCGATTACCGTCGGCAACGGCTTTTCGCTGGTACATTTGACCTTTTCGCCGCAGCCGATATGCTATGCCGACGCTCTCGATCCCGATATCATTTTGGCAGTTTCGGAAGAGGGATGGAAAAAAGTGAAAAGCCGCATCCGTCCTGGAGCGCGACTTTTAGCCGATGCGGAGTTGCAGATCGAGCAGGGGGGCATGGAACAGCCGGCATTTCGAAGGGTCGGCGGCGCCAAAGGAGCAGCTCTGGCGGCGCTGGTCTATTGGGGAGAAAGGACGAAAATCATCCCATTTGAGGCGTTCAATGCTGCCGTTTCATCACATCGCCTTGGGAAAATATTGCAGCCTCTGCTGGAAAAGTCGCGCGGGGCTTGGTTCGGAGACGCCTAATTCGGCAGTCAGCTCTCATAACCGAGAGCCTCGAAAGCTATTTTTCTATTTCGGCGAAACAAGTGACTACTTCTGCGGAGGCTGTGCCGGGACAGCCGATTTGGGCTTGGGAGCCAAGTTTTTACGCAGCCCGAAAAATATCAATGCGATACCGACCAAAAAGAGCAGAGTGCCCGAATTGCGCAGCTTTTTTGCCGCTTTTTCTCTTTGCCTTATTTCCGCTTCCTTTTTTTCTAATGCAAGTTGGAGAGAATCCAGCGTAGCTTGTTTGCGCAAAAGCATCAGCTCTTTTTCTTTTAGTGACCGGTAGAGGGCTTCGGTTTCCGCCTGTAATGCCTGCAGCTCGAGCGCGCGCCGTTCTATCTCTTCCTGAGTAATGAGACGGCTGCGGTCGAATGCATTCTTTGGACGTCCAAAAGACGGCTTGTCGCCTTTATTTTCCGTGCATGAGAAAGAAAAAAACAAGCAAAGCGCCGCAATCAACGGCAACGCTTTCGTTCTCATTTTCGCTTTCCTTTTAATGTCCGGCCGAAAATTAGGAAATTTTTGGCGTAAATACAATTCCCCTCGTTAATCACAGCGGTTCAGCCTGTTGTTGCTTTTTGCTCTCACAAATGCTGTCCGGTAAGCCGGTATAATAACGATAGGTGGAAAAGTCGACTTTGACTACCCGAAAACTCTTTTCGACCCTGGCTACAAACTCTGATTCGGCGGAATATGGCAGCAGTTTAAAGCCGCCGGCGCGCAGAAATACCTCTTTTTTGCCGAACAAGGTGGCGCCGATGACGCATTGGGAAAGATGGATGCGGCGATCCGGCTGATAAGCGTCGACCACCCAGTGCGACTCTTCCGGCCCGACAAGCTCGACGCCACCATGCAGAAAATCCACCTCCGGATGTTCCTGAAGAAAACGGCTGCGCAACTCTAAATGGGTCGGCAAATATTCATCGTCCGAGTCTAAGAAGGTGACATACTTACCTAAAGCAGCAGCAATCCCGATGTTGCGCGAAGCTGCCAAACCGCGGTTTGCATGTTTTAAATAACGAAGATTCCGTCGCTCAAGGACAAGAGGCAGCAGCAGCTCTTCCAAACCATCGGTGCTGCCGTCGTCGATGACCAAGAGCTCAAAGTCCTGCAGCGTCTGAGTCCAAACGGAATCAATAGCCCGCAGAATCAGATGACGGCGGTTGTAAACCGGCAAAAGAACCGAAACAAGCGGCTCCTGCAGCGAGGTTTTTACTGTTTGATCCATATTATCAAATTAGAGAAAAAAGTTATCATCTCCAAGCCTGTTGGGCAAAAGTCCTGTATTTAAAATTTTCAGAGGATGAATGGAACTTGAGGAAAATGCTTGTTAATTTCACCGCTTTTCTTTAATTAGCCCCTGTCCCTCGAATTTGACAAAGTGAGGCATCCACGGCATGAAGAAAGATATTGAACCGCCCGACCTTCAACAGATAGACGCCGGCGGCCGCAATAAAAGAATAGCCTTTACCATCCTGGTGTGGCTGCTGCCGTTGTTCATTTTGGGGATGGTGGAGCTCGGCCTGCGCATCGCCGGCTATGCCGGCGCGCCGAAGCTCTTTATCAGTGCACCCAAACCGTACTCGCATCTTTTGCGGATCAATCCGACCATCGCCCGCCGTTACTTTCGCAGCGATCGAATGATCCCCACGCCCTCGCATGATACGTTTCTAAAGAGTAAGCCCGAAAACGGCCTGCGCATTTTTGTGCTCGGCGGTTCCACGACTGCCGGCTATCCTTACGATGAGAATGCGCGCTTTTCTCGCATTTTAGAAAACGCGCTTCAAGCGGCGGAACCTGCACGGCCAATCGAAGTCGTCAACCTCGCCATGTCGGCCATCAACAGCTATGCGCTGCTCGATATGATGGATGAATTGCTGGAACAGAAACCCGATCTCATCTTGATCTATGCGGGACACAACGAATATTACGGCGCTTTAGGGGTTGGCTCGCGGGAGTCCTTGGGGCGCAACCGCGGTTGGGTTCTGACGGCGCTAAAATTGCGTCGATCGCGCCTATTTATGCTCACCCGCAGCGTGGTTACGCGATTGCGAAAGGTCGCCGAAAAGCCGACCACCGCCACGCTGATGGAGCGCATCGTGGCGGAGCAGCAAATTCCTTTGGACAGCCCCCTCTATACCGCCGGAATCCGCCAATTCGAAGCCAATCTCGACGCCATACTCAAAAAAGCAAAGCGCCGCGGCGTGCCGGTCGTTCTCAGCGAATTGGTCAGCAATCTCGCCGATCAGCCTCCTTTCCTGTCTCTCCCCGATCATTCAGCCGAGCAATCCTTTCGCGAAGCCAAAGCGGCCGAGCAGGCCGGCGATTGGCAGCGCGCCAAGTCGCTCTATCTACAGGCAAAGGAACAGGATGCTCTGCGTTTCCGCGCCCCGGAAACGATGAATCAAGTGATCCGCACGGCGGCAGATCGTTACCGATTGCCTCTGGTGCCGATGGTACGGCGCTTCGAAGCGGCATCGCCGAACGGCATAATCGGCGGCACGTTGATGATCGACCATCTCCATCCCAATCTGCAGGGCTACCGGCTTATGGCCGAAGCGTTCCTCGATGTGCTTCTCGAGCAGCGCCTGCTGCCGCTCTCTCAAAGAAAATCAAAAATTGACGACAACGCCTGTGCTTTTACAGCCGCAGACAGTTTGTACGGCGAGTTGTCTGTACAGGAGCTGAAATCCGGCTGGCCGTTTAAACCGGAATCGCGCAGCCAAGCTGCAATCGACGGCTTCCAGCCGCGAAATTATATGCAGGAAGAAGTCAAAAAAGCGATCAAGTACGACAACTATACAATGCGGCATGTGCATGCGGCTTTGGCTGCTTCTTACGAGCGGAACGGCGATCTGGAAGCGGCACTCGCAGAATATCGCGCTTATGTTGCCATGCATCCGCTGACGCACGTTCCCTATCTCAAAGCGGCAGAGCTCTGCAATCGTCTGCAGCGACATGAGCTGACGCCCGCCATACTGGAGCCTTTTCTTCGAATGCAACAAGTGCCTGCTGCAGAAATGCTTTTGGCCCAAGCCTATCTTGCGCTCGGTGACTATGATCGCGCTGAAATCTTTTTCCAGCGGGCGCAAAAGGAGATGAGCAACGATCCGGTTATACAGATGGGGCTGGCCGCCGTTAAAAGAGCCAAAGAGTCCCGGAAAGGCGGAACGGTTTCGGCAGATGCTGCCGGCATGGTGACCTCAAAAATTGTGGCGGTTTCGCCGCAAGTCGCCTCATTGATGCAGCAGGCGCAGGAGCTGTTGCGCAAACGCTCGTTTCAAGACGCAAAGCCGGTATTGATGCGGGTCGTCGAATTGGAAAACGTACCCCAAGCGCACATGTGGTTGGGGCAAATTTACTTGGATGAAGGGAATTTCTCGGCTGCCATTCGCCATCTGGAAACTGCCCGTAAGGGCATGCCCAAGTATCCCTATCTGCTGTACAATTTGACGATCGCCTATTTGGAAAACGGCGAGACGGCGCGCGCCCGTGAGATTTGGCGTGCGTTACAGGGCGATTTCCCGAATTTTCAGGACCCTTATCGTTTGGCCGAGCGTTTGAGCGGAGCAACTACTGCAAGATAGCAAAAAATTGTAGGGGGATGTATAACGCCCTTGCAAAAAGTTCAATTTGCCGGCCGGCGGGATAATTAAATCTCACACCATTCCCTTGCGCCGGCGGATGAACCATTCGAGGAAAAGCAAAACTAAAAGAATGCTCAGCACGGCGGGATGATTCCAAAGCAGTTTTTCAGAGATGATCACCGCAGTTATTGGAGCGGGGGAGAGGCTGCCGAGCAGACGCGCCACGGAATCAGCCGGAGCATAGTCGCCCCCTGAGACGCGCGCCGTTTCCTGCAGCACCTCCGGTTGCGCCAAAGTCTGCGACAGTTCTGCATTGTACGTGCCGATGGAAAAAAGCGTCGTCGCTTGCCCCAAAGGGCGACCGCCGAGCGAAGCATTAATCAAAAGCCGATAATCCCCTGGCGGCAGATCCGTCCATTCCGCCACATATTTTCCATCCTGAAGTGCTTCTGCGCGTTGTTCGACTGCACCTGAAGCGCCTACTACACTCGCCGTAACCTCGGCGTTGTCTACGGGTATGAGCCTTTCATCCAAAACTGTCGCTTCTGCCCGAACCTTTTCGCCGAAGCTGAAAGTAGTCTTTTCGAGCTGCACGGCAACACGATCTTGAATCTGCGGCGTTTCCAACCATGAAAGGAGGGAGTTGACCAGCGGCTTGAGAGCGGCCTGGCGGTCCGCTCGGGCGCCTGCGTAAAGGTCCCACCGCCACAATTGCGTCGCCGTAATTGCAGCCGATTTTAAAGTCTCTTCTTTACGTACGAGAACCAGCGGCTCGCGAGAAGCATCGAGCGGCGACAGCTTGCGATAGACAAGGACCTCTGCTGCGGAAAAAGGGCGAACGCGCCAAAAAGCCGAAAGCGGCGGCAGGACGGTCCACATTCTTTGCGAATCTAGAGGATTACGACTGAGCTGCACGGCGGCATGGGTTAAGCCGAGCGGCGAGAGCTCGGCAAATACCTGTTGAGGCTGCGGCAGCCTCTCCGGCTGATCGAAAGGAATAACATCACTCAAACGCGACAACTCGTTCGGCGAAACGTTTTCACCGAGAATGAGCAACAAGGGGCGGGACCGGCGCTGCAGCGCTGCGGCAAGTCTTTGGGCTGCGGGAACCGTATCACGCGTCGGAAAATCGTATAAAATGAACAAATCGATTTGATCCAGTTCCGCATCGGTCGGAAACGGTCGATAAAAGTCACCTGCGGCGGAGCGCCTTGCAATCCATTCCAAATTGTAGCGATCGGCATCGATGTTCCTACGTAAAAAAGAGATATCCGGTGTGATGCTGCCGGCGATCAAAAGAATGTTGATCTTGGACTTGAGGACATCGATATAAACGGTCTTTTTATTATTGGCGATAATCTTTTCGCTCGGATGCGGGGCCAAAAAGATTTCGAGCTTTTGTCGGCCGAGATTCGTCGGCGTATACTCCAAGGTTGTTCGCAGATCGGCCGGTGAAGGGGGGACGGTGATCGTTTTTTCGGTGACAACTCGTCCTTCCTGAATCAGCGACAGCGGGGCGGTAAAAGCTTCCAAGCCGCCGGTATGGAGCGAGACCTGCAGCGTCACCGGACGGCCTAAAAAAGCGAATGCCGGACTGTCGACCTGCAGGACCGCCGCATCGGGTAAAGGCTCGGCGGAACCCACCCCGACGGCAAAGATCGGTACACTCAGATCCTCGGCAGCGCGCATGGGATGACCGCCGTTCGTATAAGCGCCGTCGGAAATGAGCAGGATGCCGCTCAATCTTCGGCGATCGGATTGCGCAGCGATTTCCGCCAGAGCCGAGCTGATGTTCGTCTCATCACCGGCATAAGCGATTGAATCCAATGCCGATTCCGCAATCGGGCGCGGACGATCTGCAAACAGGAACCATTTCAATTCATATTTTTGCCGTAAATCTCGCCAAAGCGGATTTTTTAGTATCGCGGCAGCGCTCTCACTGCGGCGCCCGAAGGCATCCTCGACGTTCATGCTGGCAGAATGATCCAAAGCCACGGCCAAAATAGGCCGCTGCTGCTGTTCATAAATCAGGCGAATCACCGCCTCACAACAGACCGCCAGCAAAAGAACGACGGCTGCGGCTCGCAAAGCGGCAAGCGCAAGACGCAGGCTTTTCGAAACAATCGGGTTGGTGCGACGATAAATGAAAAAGGTAAAGAGAACGGCGGCAAAAACTGCCGCAGCAAAGACGGCCGGAGGAACAGAAAGCAGGAGATTCAATGACTTCATCGTGGGTGCCGTCGCAGGTGGGGAGTCATGAAAAATTTCCGCTCAATTGAGGGGTTGATCGAGACTGAGGTTGGGGTAAACGTCGAGGCTCCAATTCGAGCGCATGCCGGCTGTCAGTCGCGAGTGGCCGGCGCGGGCGATCATTCCGGCGTTGTCGGTGCAGAGCAGCGGAGAGGGAACGCGAAACTCGATGCCTTTTTCCTGGCATGCCGCCTGGAAGGCAGTGCGTATAATCGTATTTCGCATCACGCCGCCGGCTAAAATCAGCTCCCGAATGGGGGCTGTTTCTACAGCGCGCATTGTTTTGGCGACCAGAACGTCGGCCACGGCCTGTTGAAAGCTTGCGGCGATGTCGGCTGTCGGAACCGGCTGTCCTTCCTGCAAAAGTCGGCGAATAAGATAGAGAACCGCCGTCTTGAGGCCGCTGAAGCTGAAGTCGAGATTGTCGCGATCGAGAAGCGCCCTGGGCAAATGAACGCGTTGCGGATCGCCTTCTCGACCTGCTTTCTCAACGGCCGGTCCGCCGGGATAACCGAGTCCCAGGATTTTCGCCGCCTTGTCAAAGGCCTCGCCGGCAGCATCGTCGATCGTTCGGCCGATGATGCGATAGGAAAAGGGCTTTTCTCCATGCACCAGCAACGTGTGTCCGCCCGACACCACCAGGGCGATGAACGGATACTTTAACGGCTCGCCGTCTACTGCCGCCGCAGCCAAATGACCTTCGAGATGATTGATGCCGATATACGGTACATTCAGAGTCATGGCCAGGCCTTTCGCCGCACAAAGACCGACCAGCAGAGAACCGGCGAGACCGGGGCCGCAAGTCACCGCAATGCCTTCGACCTGCTCGAAACCGATTTGAGCACTCTGCAAAGCTTCGCGGATGATGAACGTCAGCTGCCGCATA
>JAPDQV010000003.1:122554-146685 GCA_034505495.1 candidate division KSB1 bacterium
CCGGAACGACGCCGCCGTAGGTTTGATGCACCTGTTGGGTGGCGATGATATTGCTCAGCGCTCGCCGGTCGTCGACCACTGCGGCGCTGGTTTCGTCGCAAGACGTTTCAATCCCTAATACGATCAAAAGCGCTACTCCACACGTCGATGTTGAATGATCACTTTAAAGCGTTCCGGTTGAACCTCGTGAAAGCGCACATTAGGAAGCGGCTCAAGGGTAACCGGAAATTCCGATACCGAATGATCCGCATCAGTTTGATAATCAATGTAAGCACGGATGTCCGATGCTTGAATCTGAGATACGACGTTGACTCCGCCGACGATCGTTACAGCGAGGCCTGAAGGAACAACGAATGCATCCAGTTCAGCAGGCAGATTGCGGACGGTAACCGGAATATCGGTAAATTTTCTTTCCATGAGCTTTTGTACGTCTGCGTTTATAACGATTTCCTGAGGAGAGAGCGATGCACGGTTTATAGGACGTACCAAAGCGACCTTTTTTTCGATCGGAAATCTAAGGTCCTCCCAAATCTGCTCCTCGGTTGCAATTGCCTTTAGCGGCGCCAATAAGCTTTGCGGCCCGCGCACTTTGACGACGTCGGGCGTCAATTGCGGCCGGCCGACAATCGTATAGCCTGGAGCGCTCTTGAGAGTAACGCGGTTTTCGATCGGTAGTTCCCGAGTGATCAGCTTGTCGACATGAAGCACGAGACTGTCGGGACGCAGCAATCGCCTGACAATAAGATTTTGGCCGCCGCCGACAAGGAAAATGTCCTTTTCGCCTGGATAGATGACCAGCCTGCCGGTGTCGGATCCCACATTCATCCGTAATGCTCCTTCGCGAAAGAGCAAAAAGGTAAAAAGGAACCGGCCTTCGCCTTCCAAAAGCACTCTGGCTTTTTGTGGAGGCGGCGAGGTTAGGATAATGTCTTTTTCCAAGGGAACGATTTCGATCGGGATTTCGGTCTCGTAAGTGTAGGTGTCACCGGCAACAACCATCAGCCAAATAAAAAATGCCGCAAGAGTCGAGGCGATTTTGGCGCGACCGGACGGCGTAAGGAAAGGTTTTCTGTTGTCATCGCGGTGCAGCATAATTTCCGCGCAATTCCGCAGATAAAGTTCTGCAGAATACAGGTTATCTGACAGCCTGCTTGATCTCAAAGCCGCGGCTGATTTCGCCGTTATCGATGCGAAGGTTATAGCCGCATTCGGGATTGGTGCACACCCAGGCTTTGAACCGGATGGAGCTGCCGTCTCTACCGTAATCGGAGAGAGGAACGAGCACCCCCTGTTTACATTTCAGGCATTGGGGAAAAGAGGTTTCCATTTTTACTCCCTTTTTTAACTGCCAATTTTTGAAGAGACCGGCGCCTATAGTTTCTTTCGGACACTTTTATAGATTTAGAAATTCACAGTAATTATCCAGTGCCGCCATGCCGGTGTCAACAGTCATAATCTGAAAAAAGGGCGCGGCAGCGAAAGGGTGCCTGCGCCCTTTTTGCAAAAAGGACAAATTTTCATGGAACGAGTACAAAGGGTCGAACCGCTATTCGCGCACAACCCACACTTTGATCTTTGCCTCTACTTCGCTGTGGAGTTTGATAGGCACGTCGAAAACGCCCAGCTGCTTGATCGGTTCCTCGAGCAGTATCTTTTTACGATCGATTTCGATGCCCTTCTCTGCCAACAGCTCGGCAATCGTTTGATTGGTGACGGCGCCGAAAACTCGGTTTTCTTCGCCGACCTGAACGGTAGCGGTTACTGAAACATTTTCGAGCTGCTCGGCGAATTTTTTCGCCTCGTCGATCTCTTTTTGTAGACGACGCATCGCCGCCGCCTTTTCCTGCTCGATGATTTTCAAATTCGCCGGCGTAGCCTCGACAGCATATCCCTTGGGAATTAAATAATTTCGGGCATAACCGCGCTTGGTTTCAACAATGTCTCCGGCTTTGCCGAGCTTGTCGATGTCGCTTTTCAGTATGATCTTCATCGGTGTTTTCCCTGTCGCAGTTTATTTTGCAATGTCCGAGATGTAGGGGATAAGAGCCAACTCTCGTGCGATTTTAATGGCGCTCACCAATTGCCGTTGGTGTTTGGCGCAGGTGCCGGAAGTACGACGAGGAATGATCTTGCCTTGCTCCGTCGTAAACCGCAGCAAGCGTTTATCATCCTTATAATCAATATAAGTTACGCCTTCTTCGCAAAAGCGGCAAATTCTTTTTTTCTTGAGCATCCTTTTCCTCTGACGTTTAGAGTTAGATTTTTAGATCTTGATAGCCGAAATCGAACTCGGTCGGACCGACAATTTGTCGGCCTGAGGCTTCCTGGGCTTTAATCTCCGGTTGCAGGGGTTGCTGTTTTTCCTCTTCGGCCGGAGCGGCTTCCTCTCCGAGATCGCGTGAACCGGAATTTTCGAGAAATTGTATTCTGCGGGCACGGATCTCCACAACGCTTTTATTGTTGCCCTCTTCGGTCTTCCAGGAACGGCTTTGCAGCTCGCCGTCGACAAGCACAACGGTCCCCGGCTTGAGCATCTCATGGGCGATTTCAGCCAATTTCTGCCAAGCGACGACCCCGACATGGCAGACGCTTTCCCGCCAAATACCGGCGTTGTCGCGGTATTTGCGGTTGGAAGCGATATAAAAATTGGTGACGGCCGTTCCTGCCGGTGTTCGACGCAGCGTAGGCTCGCCGGTCACCGTGCCGGCTATTAGAATGGTGTTGATGTCCGGCATCTTTAACTCAGACATGTTCCTGCTCCTGCAGAACGTCTTGCCTCTGCCGATTAAGGTGAAGGTGTCTCAAAGTTAGTCCTGCTTTTCTTCGGCTTCGTTTTCAAATGGCTCAGCCGCAGGTTCCTCCTCTGCTTTCGCTGATTGTTCGGCGGTTTCTGACGCTTTTTCAGATTCTGCGGCGGTGACTGCTGCAACCGAGAGTTCCGGTTCGGCAGCCGGCTGCGGCGTGGTCGCAATGCCTCGAGCGGCCAGTGCTTCGATGGCTTTTTTGTTCATCAGCAGCGTTTTATAGCGCAGGACCGCTTCGTTCAGACGCAGTTCGCGCTCCAGCGCTTTGACGATCGTCGGCGGGCCGTCGAAACGAATCAAAACATAATAGCCATACTGACGCTTCTTGATTTCGTAGGCCAGTCGTTTCTTGCCCCACTTTTCCGTGACGTTGATTTGGCCGCCGTTTGCCGAGATGAACCGCTCGTATTTGTTGACGATGGCGTCGATCTCTTCGTTTTTCAGCAGCGAGTCCAGAATAAAAATCGTTTCATACTTGCGCAAAGTATCCTCCAAAAGTATGTGATGGGAATGATGATTGATTTCTCTGTTCGCGGCTTGGAACCGACAAGAGGGAGATGATGGCGCCTTTCCCGGCAAAAGGTGAGTCGACGATTTAGTTGAAGCGGTTCATCGCTTGATCTACACCGTTCTCGATAAACACCTGAACGGCCTCGACGGCTCGAATCAGTACGGATTCGAGTTCCTCTTGCTCATTTTTGGAAAAGGGGGACAGAACGAAATCCACCATGTCCCTCTTTGCGTATTCGTTGCCAATGCCGATGCGCAAACGAGCAAATTCTTTGGAACCGAGCTGCGTGATGATCGAGTCAAGGCCGTTATGCCCGCCGGAGCTTCCCTGCCGCCTAATCCTCAAGCGGCCGAACGGCAACTCCACATCATCCAAGATCACCAGCAGTCGATTCAGTTCTATTCGATAATACCTGACGAGTTCTGATACGGCAAATCCGCTGTTGTTCATGTAGGTCAGCGGTTTTGCCAGGAAAACTCGTTCATCCTTCCAAAGAACCTCGCCCAATTCGTAGGAATTGAGCTTGCGAAACCGGACATCCCATCTTTCCGCCAACCGGTCGACAACCATAAAGCCGACATTGTGCCGAGTTTTTTCGTATCGGCGGCCCGGATTGCCGAGCCCGACGATAAGGAAAGGAGAAGGCATGAGCGGAACAATGGGGAGGCCGCTTTACTTTTCTTCCTCTTCCTCCTCTTCCTTAGCACGGCGGGTGATCACTTCGGGCTCCGCAGGACCGGCTTCTTCGGCAGCCGGAGCTTCAACTTCGCCGCGCGGCGCGCTGACGGTGGCAATCACCGTTTCCGGGTCGCCGTGCACAGTAATCTTTTCCAGATGGATATCGCCGATCGTCAGGCTGTCTCCCAAATCGAGTTGCGAAACGTCCAATTCGATCACTTCCGGCAAATCGGCAGGAAAGCATTCCACCTCAACCTCACGCAGAACCTGCTGCAGCAGGCCGCCGCCGACGCGCACGCCGATCGGCGTTCCGTGCAGCGCCACATGCACGTTGACCCGGATTTTCTCCGTCATTTCGATGCCCATCAAATCGAGATGAATCGGTTTGCCCGAGATGGGATCGAACTGTATGTCGCGGATGACGCATTTTTTCCTATCCTTGCCGTCAAAGACTACGTCGATCAAAGCGGACTCGTGTCCCCAGACGGCGCGCAGGGCTTTGCGCTCGATGGCAAAAGGGATATTCTGTTTTCCGTGAAAATAATAAATGCCCGGTATCTGGTCCTGGCGGCGGATCTTTTTTGCCGCACCGGTTCCTAATGCCGTACGAGTGGTTACATTCAATACTATTTCACTCATTGTCGAGCTCCGATTCTGTTGATGTGTCGCTTTATCGTTACAGTGTACAAAATAATTGTCGAAAACGCTGTCTTAATGAAGAACGGCATCCTTTTGCGGAAAGAGATCGGAAATCGATCGTTTGTGATGAATCCGGTAGATTGCTTCCGCAAAAAGGGGCGCGGCGGACAAGAATTCCATTTTCGGCGTCCTTTTCTCCGGCGGCACAAAGATCGAATCGGTCAGAAAGATTTTTTTCAATGCCGATTTCTCGATCAATTCCGGTGCATTTCCGGAGAGAACGGCATGTGTACAGGCGGCATAGATCTCTTGGGCGCCGTTGTCCTTCAGCACCTCGACAGCCTTGACCAGGGTGCCCGCCGTATCCACCAGATCATCGACGAGCAGAACGTTTTTGCCGCGCACGTCGCCGATGAATTCCGTCACAGTACAGACATTATGTTTAACCCGACGCTTGTTCAGCAACGCAAGCTCCGTATTCAGGCGCACGGCATAAGACCGCGCCAGATGAATGCCGCCGATGTCGGGCGAGGCGACCACCAAATTGGGCAGCTTGAGTGCGGCAATATGCTTGACGAAAATAGCCGCTCCATAGAGATGGTCGACCGGTATATCGAAAAAGCCCTGAATCTGCGAAGCATGCAGATCGAGCGTCAATACTCGTTTTGCGCCCGCCGTACTGATCAAATTGGCCACCAGTTTGGCCGATATGGCCACTCGCGGCTGATCCTTACGATCCTGCCGCGCATAGCCGAAATAGGGAATCACCGCAGTTATGGTGTGCGCCGAAGCGCGCCGCGCCGCATCCAGCATGATCAGCAGCTCCATCAGATTGTCGCCGGGTGCATTGGTCGATTGAATAAGAAAAACATCCGCGCCGCGAATGTTCTCTTCATACTTGACCCAAATTTCGCCGTCGGCAAAATTTTTTGCGGACAGCTGCCCCAGCGGAATCTTGAGATGTTCGGCGATTTTTTCCGCCAACGGTCTATTGGAACGACCGGAAAAAAGTTTGGCTTCCGCTTCGGGCTTTGACACGGTCATGCTGTGAACGGAAAATATGAATGCAAAAACAATAAAACCCGCATTCTGCAGGTCTTGACAAAATTTAATGCTGGGGCGGGAGGATTCGAACCTCCGAATGCTGGATCCAAAATCCAGAGGCTTTCCGCTTGCCGACGCCCCAGAATTACGTAAATACCGGTCGAAAAACAACCGTTCGTGCGCCTGTATTTCTCAATTTTTCAGCAGCAGTTTCTGCCGCTTCTTGGCTAGAAAACAGACCGAAAACTGAAGAGCCGCTGCCCGATAATGCAGCGTAAAAGGCGCCTAATTGGTAAAACAGCTCCACCTGCTGCCGCAAAATCGGAAAATCTCGAAGAACAACGATCTCGAGGTCGTTAGTAAACAGAGACTTCCACTCGGCAAAAGGCGGAAGATTACTTGCAAAGCTTTTAAATTTAGAACTTTTCATGATTAAAGTCAAGCTTAAATTCAGTTTCCGATAAACATCCGCTGTCGCAATTGAAAAATCGGGTATGAGGAGCACGCCGAAATAGTCCGGTCGATGCGGCAGAGGCGTGATGCGTTCGCCCTTGCCTTCACCCAATGCCAGACCGCCGTAAATGAAAAAAGCGGCATCGGCCCCAATTGTCGCCGCAAGTGCCGCTAATTCATCATGCGATATGCGGCAATTCCAAAGCTCATTCAGAGCTTTCAGGGTGACGGCGGCATTGCTGCTGCCGCCGCCCAATCCGCCGCCCATCGGGATCCGCTTGATCAAATGAATTCGGCAGCCTGTGTGTTCATTCTTGGCAAAAGGTTTTAATAAATTCGCTGCACGAACAATTAAATTTCGGTCGTCGGTCGGACAAGCCGGATCGTTACAAGTTAAAATGATTTCATGGGACGGTAAAGGTTCGAAAAACAGATCATCACAAAAGTCGATCTGTTGAAAGAGCGTCTCCAATTCATGATAGCCGTCCGGTCTTTTACCCAAAATCCGCAGCCCAATATTGATTTTTGCATACGAACGAATCTTCATGGCACTTTAATTTAGGGATAATTATGCATTTTTTGAATAGAATTTCCCCTCTTAAAGTTTGTTGTTTTTATCGCTCTAAATTCTTATTATCAATAAGAAAATGTGGAAAAAGAGGCATGTCCAGGCTTTACATCATTTCAGATTTACATTTGGGAGCCGAGAGCAAAGCTCTTGAGCGCGAAAAGGAAGAGAAAGCGTACTCTTTTTTTTGTCATGTAAAAAAAGAAAGAGGAGATTTGCTTATCGTCGGCGATCTTTTCGATTTTTGGTTTGAATATCGCCATGCTGTCCCTAAAAGACACTTCCGAATTCTTTCTATTTTGTCCTTAATGAGCAAAAGCATACCCATCCACTATCTGGTCGGCAATCACGATTTCTGGCTCAACTCGTTTATTTCCGAAGAGATCGGCCTGATTGTTCATGCCGACGATTTTTCATTTCAATACGACGGCCTGCGCATCTATGTTCGACATGGCGACGGCCTTTTGAAAAGCGATCACGGTTATCGGCTCTTAAAAAAAATATTACGGAATCGGCTCTCGATTAATCTTTATCGCGCGGTCCATCCCGATATTGGGATTCCCCTGGCGCTTTATTGTTCTGGTCTCAGCCGCAAAGCCGGTGAAAAAAACGGCAAAGATTATCGTGACGATGACTATCGTGATTTTGCTTTTCAAAAAATCGAGCAAGGCTACCAGGTGGTCATTCTCGGTCATACCCATGTGCCCGCCTTGGCTGCTTATCAGAACGGCGTTTATTTGAACCCGGGCTTTTGGGGAAAAAACTTTACTTTTGCCGTCTTGGATGACGGTGCCGCAAAACTTTTTCGGTGGGACGGCGAGAAAGAAATAGACTTTCAGCCGTTTTTGCCGCCTGGAAATAAAAAATATATCAACGACAGGAGGATTTGTGTACCCGGTACTTTTTAAAATAGGTGCTTTCGAGCTGCGTTCCTACGGTCTCGCTTTGGCTGTTTCGTTTTTACTGGGAATTTTGATATCATTGAAACGCGCCCAAAAGGCAAATGTCGATCAAAACACCATCATGGACTTGTCCGTGTTGATGATCATCAGCGCGATTATCGGCTCGCGGTTGCTCTATGTGCTGTTTCATTTGGATGAATTCAGAGGACGGTGGCTGGATACTATCAGCCCCATTCAAAGCAACGGTCAAATCGGCCTTGCCGGTTTGTCCGTCATGGGCGGCATTATCTTTTGCTTCATCACCGCTTTTATTTACCTCCGCATTAAGAAAAAACCTTTTTTCAAAATTGCCGATGTGATGATCCCGACCGTCGGGTTAGGTATCTTTATTACCCGAATCGGCTGTTTCCTTAATGGATGCTGCTTCGGCCTGCCCTGCAACGGCCATCATCCCATTTGTGTCACGTTTCCTCTCGATAGTCCGGCGGGCGGTGTTTTCCCAAATCAACCTCTTATTCCCACGCAACTTTATTCTTCCCTTTACGGATTGATGATCTTCGGCCTATTGCTGTGGGCTGAACGCTATAAATGGTTCGACGGATTTCTATTTTCACTTTTTCTCATTTTATATGGAATTTCCCGCTTTACGATCGACATTTTCCGTTACTACGAAGAGAGTACGATTGTTTTAAATATGCGTACTTTGGGATTGACCATCAATCAGCTTTTAAGCATCGCTTTTATAGTCGCCGGTGTTGGCATTATTGTTGCAAATTTTAATTTGAAGAAAATGTCACAGTCCGGTTGAAGATTGAAACGTTCATGCGTTGCCCGATGTCGGAAAAGAGATTTTCCGGCTCTTTGCCAACGCAAAAGGAGGCTATCTTGAGAACGAAAGCTGCCTGGGCGGTCGTTATCCTCCTCTTGATCCATCTCTCTGCAGCGGAAGCAGAGGACAAGTTCGGCATAGGTCTAAAAGCGGGCATCAACAAGCTCGAGGGGGATTGGAAGGAGCCGCGCTTCAACTCGATGGGCTCTTTCTTTTTAAGTTACTCGCCGATTCCTTATTTTACTGTCGGTGCAGAGGTAAACAGCTCGATTCTACGGACGCGCGAGAAGAATCTTTACTTTCTCGGCAATCTGCTTTATTACGATCCGAACGCATATACGACTTCTGCGTTGCCGATCGAATTGGATTTCCGTTTCAATTTTGCTCCGCATGCAACCGTCAATCCTTTTGCCGGTGTCGGTTTCGGCGGCCTGATGTGGAAGGCGGTCTATGACGGAAAAATCATCCGCCGTGATGGAGAAGATCAGCAGGGGATGGCCATGTTCTTCAAAACCTCCGGCGGATTAGAGTTCTCGTTCGACAATGGTTTGAGTCTGCTTGTCGGAGCAGATTTTCGCTATACCGGCATCGATCTTCTGGACCAAAATCCGAACGGCGACGAAAATGACGGCATTACCTCGATTTGGGCTGGAATATCCTATTCGATCCGCAGCCGAGATCCGGAGGACCTTGACCGCGACGGTGTGCCTCTGAAATATGACGCCGATCCGAACCGGCCTGAAGACAAGAATGGTTTTTGGGACCACGACGGCAAACCCGACTATGGGCGCGCCGGGAATCGCAAGGGACCGCGCGTCATCCATTATCCGATCCAACGTGCCGAGGCAGGCAAAGACGTCGAGATCAAAGCCGTCGTTACGTCCCCTGTGCCGATCAAGATTGTTGCGGTCATTTATCGCACCTCCGATACCTCAAAATGGAAAATCCTGCAGTTGGCGAAAGAAGCGGATCAAACGACCTATAAAGGAATTCTGCGCGGGGATTATTTAAAGCTTGGAACGTTGGAATACTGCATCATTGCGGTAGACCAAACGATGAAAGGAATCGGCTACGCCGGCCTGCCTAAAAAGCCGATTGTCATGAAAGTTGAACGCAGCGGAACCGGATGGCGGATTGTTTCGGGAATTGTTGCCCTGTTAGGTTGGGGCGGGGCGGCGTACATTGTCATGAGAAAGCAGAATATCAATGAGTAGGAGTATAATCATGAAAGCGAAACGATGGGCCGGTCGGCTGATGCTTTCGGTCATAACCGCGGCTGCTCTGACGTTTTTCTCATGCGCCACCTCGCAGAGCGGCCTGTATGCAGAAGATGAAGACGCCATCGGCAATTTGGTTAAAGAAAGCTCCATGTCCGATGAAGAGGAAATTTTGACTCTGCTCGGACTCAACAAGCCGGCGGCTCAGACGCCCCCTGCAGAATCGGAGCCTAAGAAGCAGCAGCCTGCGGCCGCTCCCAAAACGACGGATTCGTTAACGAATGCCCTCAACCGTAAAGAGAGAGAATTAAGGGCGTTGAAGGAAGAGGCCGAATTGAAGCAGAGCATCATTCGCGCTCAAGAAAAAAGTCTGCAGGAAGCTCAATCCGTGCGAGCCTATTCCCAAACAGCTTTTCGCGCGCGATATGACGAGGCTCTGCAGCTTTATCACAATCGTCGCTACAGAGAAGCGATGGCCGTCTTTGACGAGTTGATTCGTGCCGGCGGCGATCCGTCTTTGGTCGATAATTGCCAGTACTGGAAAGGAGAATGTTGGTATGGATTGGCCGACTATGAACAGGCGCTGTTGGAATTTCAAAAAGTTTTCAATTACCCTGGATCAAACAAATTAGATGATGCCCAACTGAAAATCGGTTTGTGCTACGTCCGGTTGGGCAACATGGAACGAGCGAGGAAAGAGTTTCAGAAACTACTGGACAACTATCCCGACAGCGAATATCGAGAACGCGCGCGATCTTATCTGCGCTAGATATTTTCGTGAAAAAGGGGTAACGCAAGTTACCCTTTTTTGTTTGAAAAAACATAAAAAATTGGTATCTTTAAGTGATTTTTAAAATTGATTTTGAAGGTTAAAAGACCGATTCTTGGGAAGGGCTCATGAAGAATAAATTTCGGGTGTTGTTCCTCTCCTCCGAGGTGGCTCCGTTTGCAAAAACAGGCGGCTTGGCCGACGTCAGCAGCTCCCTGCCGAAAGCGTTGTTCGAAATGGGCCATGATATTCGCGTCATCATGCCGAAATACGGCGTCATCAGCGAGAGACGCCATATTCTGCGGGAAGTCATCCGGCTGAAAAGAATCCCGGTGAAAATGGGCGGAATTGAGTATGTCACCAGCGCTCGCTCCGCTTTTTTGCCCAATTCAAAGGTTCAAATCTATTTTTTGGATTACAAGCCCTTTTTCGGACGACATGACCTTTATGTCGATTCGACCAGCCATGCGGATTTCCCCGACAATGCCGAGCGGTTCATGCTGTTCTGCAGGTCAGTGTTGGAGATCATCCGGCTGCTGCATTGGCAGCCGCAAATCATTCACTGCAACGATTGGCAGACGGCAATGATTCCGTGGCTGCTCAAGAATGAATTCATCGACGACCCCTTTTTTGCCGGTATTCGTACCATTTTGACGGTCCACAATATGGCTTATCAGGGATCTTTTCCAAAGGAAGTAATGCCGAAAATAGGACTCGATCCCAGCCGTCCGGAATCTGAGGAAGCCGTTATTTATGACCGTGTCAACTTTTTAAAAGCCGGAATAAGCACGGCGACCTTGATCACCACCGTCAGTCCGACCTATGCGCGAGAAATACAAGAAATACCGGAGCTCGGTGCCGGATTGGGCGAAATATTGAAAGCACGGTCGCAGGATCTTTACGGCATTCTCAACGGCATCGACGAGTCTGTTTGGAATCCTGAAACGGACTCCTTTTTACCTTGTAAATATTCCGCCGCTACGCTGGACTTAAAATTGAAGAACAAACAAGTTTTACTAGAAAAAGCCGGATTACCTGTCGACGAGAAAACGCCGGTGATCGGAATGGTGTCGCGTTTGGTCGAGCAAAAGGGATTCGACTTGGTGATCGAAGCATTCGAAAAGTTGATGTCGCTCAACTGTCGATTGGTTGTTCTTGGGGAAGGGGAAGCGGGATACGTTGAATTCTTCAAGGAAGCGATGAAGCGATTTCCGCAGCAGACGGCCGCTTTTTTTGATTTGGACGAGGAGCTGGCCCACCTTATCGAAGCAGGCAGTGATATGTTCCTGATGCCCTCTCGTTTTGAACCCTGCGGCCTCAATCAGATGTACAGCATGAAGTACGGTACCCTGCCGATCGTCCGAAAAACCGGAGGTTTGGCGGATACGGTCATCGATTTTATTAGCGATCCCGAACGGGGTACGGGCTTTGTGTTTGAACCCTATACGGCGAATGCCCTGCTTGCCGCAGTTCAAAATGCATTGGTTACGTATCGAGATGAAAAAACATGGCGTAAAATTCAAAAGCGCGCCATGAAGATGGATTTTTCTTGGAAGACTTCGGCGGAAAACTATTCGAAAATCTATCAGCAACTTCTTGCCCAACAATGAGTCCTGTTCTATTCTGCAACAACAGTGTCTCGCCTTTTGACAGCCCAAGGTAAAAAAAGTCCTGAACAGCCTATCGGTTTTTTAAAGACGGTATAAGCTACGGGCGGTGGAAAGGTTCTATGTTCATTAATTTCTGACGTTAAATAAAGATTGCCTTCATGGTTCTGCATCTGCTGATCGGCAACGTAAAAGGCATTGTTTTTGCCTGCGTTTTTTCGATTAAACTAATCAGCTGAGAGAGGGCATGGAAGGCATTGAGATTACAAGTCGTCAGGTGGGGGCGCTGCGCGATATCGTTCTTTTCGAGACAGGAGGCTACATCGACACCAACACTTCGCCTGAGCTGCAGAAGCGGCTTGATCAGACGATAGAAAAAGGAAATTATCAGTTGGTGATCGATCTATCGGATGTAAAATATGTCAGCAGTGCCGGATGGGGGGTGTTTGTCAGTGAAATCAATCGTGTTAAGGAAAAGGGCGGCGACCTCAAGCTGTCGGCGATGAATCCCGAAGTGCAGGAAGTGTTCGAAATGCTGGAATTTCACCGAATTTTGTCGGCTTATGAATTTCCAGATGAAGCGATTCTCGACTTTGACTTTTATCGCGATGTTTTGACGGCCGATGGCCAGCCGATTCCCGTTCCGAAACCGGAAAAGCAGATGGTTCACCTCGAAAAAGAGGAAGAATCGCCGGTTCCGGAAACATCGCTGCCGCCTCTCGAAGCTCGCCATTATTCGCCGCGCTTTCCAATGACCAACGGGAATACCGATGAGAAGCGCATGCCTTTGAACGAAAAGATCAAGCGGATCGTACTGGAGAATCCGATGCTGGGGCTTTGGGGGATCCGCAAAATGCTTTTTAGCCCGCGCTTCGGATTCTGCAAAGTCGGCTTGTTTGAGCTGCATAGAATTCTCAAGAGCTTGAACCTTCACACCAAAGCCAAGCGTTTCCGCTTCTATCGATCGCGCTAAAACAGGAAGGCATTATGAAGAGAATTGTTGTTCTCCTCCTTTTTTTAAAGCCATTTTTTCTGTCAGCGGCGGAAGAAGGTCCCTTTGTCTTCAAAAAGGCTGATGGCTTTAAACTTTTGATTTACGACAATAATATGGAAGTGGAGCGCAATCGCATCCTGAGCGCTTTTCATAATGTGGATTTTGTCATTGACGGCGAAGGCAATATTCAGTTGGGGGCTTTTGGAAAGATCAAGATCGAAGGCTTGACGGTCGACAAGGCGACAAAAGCTGTTTATGAAAAGCTGCAGCCCTATGGACGAGACATTATAATCGTCATTATTCCGACGATTCGTTTGATCATCAGAGGTGAAGTCGGCTCGCCGGGAATGTACCGTATTAGTCCCAACACCTCATTTTGGGATTTTCTATCGCAGGCCGGCGGCGTAACCAACAGTTTTGCTTTGGAAAACATGTACGTCATCCGCAACGGTGAAATTCTTTACGCAAATTTTATGGACGCTCTGTATAAAGGAATGTCTGTGCAGGAACTCGGATTGGAATCCGGTGACGAAATCATTGCACCGCGCATCAATCGATTGAGTTTTTATACCATAATTCGTTATGCCAACTTTATTTCCTCGATGATTATTCTGTATATTACGATCAGTAACCGAAACAACAAATAACAAGGCAGGAATGGCACTCGAAGAATATCCGGTATCCGAGCCGAGCGGTGAACCGCAGGAACCGTCGGTAATTGACTTTTCCAAGATCATTCGGGGGATTTGGAGGCGAAAGTGGCTGATATTGCTGTTAATGGTAGCGTCTACCATACCCTTTTATTTTTCAGCCAAAAATCAAGTGCCTGTCTATAAATGCCGCGTGGTTTTTCAGTCCAAACAATATGGTGAGGGAGAACGGAATTTTTTCGATGCGGAGACGCAGTCGGAGATCATGAGTGAGTCTTTTACTCACCATATGGCAAAAGTGCTTGGGTTGGCCATTCAAAGTTCGGATTCGGTTTATCGCTTTCCCTCTGAAGTTTTTTCCGAATATGAAACCACTGAGAACCCTTTGGAAGCACGTTATCGGCTCATCATTGACGAGTCCGGCAATTATAAGCTTTATCTGAAGCAGGAAAGCGGGGCGTATGTTGCCGTAGACAGCGCCAATGCTTGGGACGCCGTCGATTCACCGCGCGAAATCAACGGCATCAAATTCAAGCTGCAGCCTGATTTTGCACATCGCGAGCAGCGGTTTCATTTTCGAGTTCGGCCTTTCATTCGCGGTGTAAAATTGTTAAGAAATGTCACCAAAGAATTCAGCCGCAGCGGAAAAACCATGGTGATGACGATGAAAGGCGAGGACCCGCAGGCTTTGGCGCGCGAGTTGAACCGCATAGCCGACGGCTATCTGATTGAAATGCAGCGCCTCAAAATGTCGGACAGTGAAAACGCCCGTGAGATCCTGAAGCGGCGGCTGGCGGTTGCAGAAGCCAATATGCGGCGAAGCGAACAGAATCTGCGGGACTTTTATGCCCGCTATCCGCTTTCATTGGAGCTCGAGAAAAAGGATCTTCTTGAGAAAATCAAAGCCAATGAGCGCGATCTTCAAGAACTGCCGAGGCAACGGCGGCAGCTTACCAATTTATTGACCCGTCTCCAGACTCCTGAAGGAGAAAGGGTAGGGTCTCCCTATCGCAATCTGGTGGTATCACAAATAGCCAATTTCCCGCCCTTAAATAATGAGCCGGAGATCATCATTCACCGCCAAAACCTTGAGATGCTGCAAAAACGGTATCAAGAGCTTAGCGCGATTTGGGCGCCGGACAACCCTCAGGTCATTGAAGTCGTAAAACAAATTTCGGATACGCAGGAACAGATTATTCAGTTTGCCAATGACTATCGCAATACATTGGCGGAACGTGAATCGGAATTGAGGGCACAAAAGGTCGAGCTGGAGCGGAAGCTCAAAACTCTGCCGGATGACGAATACCGTTTGATGGAGTTGGAGAGAACCAAAGCCATTAATGAAGATCTCTACAAAATGTTGTTTGCCGAAAGCCAAAAGAGGCTGGTCGCCGAATCCAGCCGCGAAGCCGGCATCCGCATTTTGGATTATGCCGTGCCGCCGACCTCGCCGGACAACCCAAGCAAGCGAACGAAAGTATTGATGGGCGGCGGATTGGGGCTTTTGCTTGGCATTCTTTTATCGGCGTTGATCGATATTTTTGACCGCTCGCTTCGAACTTCGCGGGACGTCGAACGGCACCTGAACTTGCCGGTGATCGGAGCCATCCCTTATGTGTCGTTCAAGGACATTCCGGAGTATCGGGATGACCAAAAAGCGCTGCAGATTGATCGACAGCTGGTGACGCACGACTATGCCCCAACGCCAGTCGGTGAAGCCTATCGTGCTTTGCGAACCAGCCTGCTCTACTCCAGGGATACCGAAAATATCCGCGCCCTGCTCATTACGAGCATCAGTCCCGAAGAAGGGAAATCGTTCACTGCTTCGAATTTGGCGATTATTTTAGCCCAACAGCGGACCAATACCCTTTTAATCGACGCTGATTTGCGGCGCGGCGTACTGCACAATACTTTCAACATTCCCAAGGAACCAGGCCTGACCAACTATTTGACGAACAAGGCGATGTTGAGCTCGCTTATTCATCCGACGCATATTCCGAATCTATCCATCATCAGCTGCGGCCCGCTGGTGCCCAATCCTTCGGAGCTGCTCGGCTCTCTGCAGATGCGTCGGCTGGTGGCGGAAGTCAAACGCAAATTCGACTATATCATCTTTGATGCTCCCCCCTTGGATGCTGCCACGGACAGCGTCGTTATCGCCACCTTGGTGGACGCGGTCGCCATCGTCGTCAAAAGCGGACAGACCAATTTTGCAACCGCCAAGGAGCGTCTGCAGGTCTTTAAAACCGTACCCGCAAAAATCATCGGCGTTATCATCAACAGTGCGCAAGAATCTATTTTGAAGAGCAGCTACAGCTATTACCACTATTGATGTGGATTCGGAGGCGCAGCTCATGCGAATCTTGGTGACGGGAGGGGCGGGCTTTATCGGGTCACATTTATGCGAAAAGCTACTTTCCGACGGTCATACGGTTTATTGTTGGGACAATTTTAACGATTATTATGACCCCGCCCTCAAACGAAAAAATCTTTATGATGCGCTAAATAACCCTCGTTTTTTTCTTTTCGAAAATGACATCCTGGACTTCCCTAAGCTGCAAAAGTTTTTCGAAACTAACTGTCCCGAAATAGTCGTGCATTTGGCTGCAAGGGCAGGGGTTCGTCCATCGATTCAACAGCCGCTCCTTTACGAACAGGTAAACGTTCAAGGCACCATCCATTTACTCGAGCTCAGCCGCTCCTTCGGCGTCGGCAAGTTTATATTTGCTTCATCCTCATCCGTATACGGCGCCAATACAAAAGTGCCTTTTAGTGAGAGCGACAATGTGGACTTTCCCATCTCCCCTTATGCGGCGACTAAAAAGGCCGGTGAACTGATCTGCTACACCTATTACAAGCTGTACGGCCTGCCGATAACATGCCTACGATTTTTTACCGTATACGGACCGCGTCAACGGCCGGACATGGCCATCCATAAATTTGCGCGGCTGATGTGGGAGGGGAAAAAAATTCCCGTGTACGGAGACGGCGGAAGCCGCCGAGATTATACCTATTACACCGATATTCTTCAAGGCATCCTTGCCTCCATTGAGCGGTGCCGCGACTATCAGATTTATAATTTGGGCGAGTCCAATACGGTTGAGCTGCTCTACCTCATCCGCTTGTTGGAAGAAGCATTGGGTTGTAAGGCCCAGATCGATTTTCTGCCCGATCAACCGGGCGACGTGCCGATCACCTTTGCAGACATCAGCAAGGCGCGTCGAGAATTGGACTATATCCCGAAAGTCCCGATCGAAGAGGGCGTGCGCCTCTTTGCCGATTGGTTCCTCAATCTTTACCAGTAAAAGCATTGACGACTTGCGACTGCCATGCTGACGGATAAGGAAAGATTCATCAAAACTCTTTTCAAGTCGTTCGATCTTTTCATTCTATATGCCGCCTTTCCGGTTGCCTATTTCGTCGATGAATTTATTCGCGCCGTTGCCTTTCTTCAAGTTAAAGCCTATGCCGGCAGCGCGACCCTTTCCGGATTTATCTACTTTGCCTCCAATTATTGGTTGATGTTCGTGGGTTTCCCGCTGATTTGGTGGGCTCTCTATAACCTTAATGGCATCTACCAGGATTATCGAACCCGTTCCTTCCGGCGTTTGGTCTATTTGATCACCGTGACCTCGGTATGGGCAAGTTTTGTCTGCGGCAGCCTTATCTTTTTCTTCAAAGTCGATATGGCAAGCCGCCTCTTCTTCCTGGTTTACGCCTTTTCAGCCTGGTCGCTCATTCTCATCGAAAAATATCTGTTGCTTGTCCTGCTCAGCCGGATTCACTCCAAAGGCTATCATCAGGAAAATCTGCTTATTGTCGGTACGGGCAAACGCGCACAGGAATTCATCCGCCAGGTCAAGAATCATGCACAATGGGGGCTGCGCATCGTCGGCCTCATCGACGATGATCCGCAGCTTTTCGGCAAAGAGATCGAAGGATATCGGGTGCTGGGGCGGATTCAGGATATCGGCTTTATCATCAAGCGGCTGGTCATCGATCGCGTCATCTTTGTCGTTCCGCGGCTTTGGCTTGACCGCATCGAACCGGCTATCCTAGAATGTGAAAAAGTGGGCGTACCCACCTCGATCGCTTTGGATCTCTATAACCTGCACATCGCCCGCGCCCGACAAACCGATTTCGTAGGCTTTCCGCTTTTGGAATTTCAAACTTTTTATGCAAAAGAATGGCAGCTGTTCATCAAACGAATGCTCGACATCATCATATCTGCTGCGGCATTGATTTTTTTTGCTCCATTGATGCTGCTCGTTGCTTTGGCCATTCGCCTCACTTCGCCGGGGCCGGTGTTGTTCAAGCAGGAACGCGTCGGTCTTAACGGGCGGAAATTCACGCTCTACAAGTTTCGCTCTATGGTGGTAAATGCCGAGGCGTTGAAGGAAAGGTTGTTGCCGCATAACGAAATGGACGGGCCGGTCTTTAAAATGAAAAATGATCCCCGCATTACGCCGATCGGCTACTTTTTGCGCAAAACGAGCATCGATGAACTTCCACAGTTCATTAACGTACTGAAAGGCGATATGAGCATTGTCGGTCCGCGTCCCCCGCTTGCCGCCGAAGTGGAACGCTATGAGGTATGGCAGCGCCGCCGCCTGAGCCTCAAGCCCGGCATCACCTGCATTTGGCAGGTCAGCGGCAGAAACAAGATCAGCTTTGAGGAATGGATGCGCATGGATCTCGAATACATCGACAATTGGTCGCTGACCCTCGACTTTAAACTCATGCTCAAAACATTAGCCGCCGTCATTACCGGCTACGGTGCCCAATAACGAGCGAACACTTCCCACAAATTGGAATTGTCGTTTATGCAAACACATTCTGCGGGATCAAAACCGCTTCACATCCTTATGGTTGCTCCGCAGCCGTGGTTTCAGCCCCGCGGCACGCCGTTCAGCGTTCTGCATCGCATCAAAGCGTTGTCGCTGCTTGGGCATCATGTCGACTTGGTGACCTATCCCATCGGCCAAGACATTGTGATCGACCGCCTGCGGATTTTTCGCGCCGCCCGCGTGCCGTTCATCAAAACAGTCAAAATCGGGCCCTCGATCCCCAAAATTTTTCTCGACATTACTCTTTACCGCAAGACAGTGGAGCTGTTGCGGCAGAACCGTTACGACTATTTGCATACACATGAAGAGGCGGCGTTTTTCGGCATCCGTCTGGCGCAAAAGTACAACCTGCCGCATTTGTACGACATGCACTCCAGCCTCCCGCAGCAGCTGCAGAATTTCCGGTTCTCCGATTCAAAGCTGCTGATTCGTTGGTTCGAGCGTATGGAAGAACGCGCCGTCGCATCTTCTGCGGCGGTAATTACCATTTGCCCCGAACTGCAGAACTATGTGGAAAGCAAATTCCCCGGCAAGACCTGCATTTTGATCGAAAATGTCGCCGACAATTCGATCGTCTTTCCCTCATCACCAGGCTTTGAAGAGGAATTGCGACAAAAATACCGTTTGGACGGCAAAACCGTGGTGCTCTATTACGGCACGTTCGAGGCGTATCAGGGAATCGATTTGCTGATTCGGAGCGCAGCCATTGCGACTGCCGGCGAGCCGCGGTTGCATTTTTTACTGGTCGGCGGGAGTCCGCAGCAGGTGGAGGCGTATCGGGCTTTGGCGGCCGAATGCGGCGTGAGCGAGAAAATCACCTTTACCGGTTTCGTTCAGCCGGAGAAAATTCCGAGCTTTACGGCCGTTAGCGACATTTTAGTTTCTCCCCGTTTAAAGGGAACCAACTCGCCTTTAAAGATTTACTCCTATCTGCGCAGCGGCAGGCCGATCGTGGCCGTGCGTCACATTACGCATACGCAGATTCTCAACGAGTCCGTCGCCGAACTGGCTGCGCCGGAGCCGCATGCTTTTGCCGAGGCGATCCTGCGGTTGGCCGTTGACCCGAAGCGCCGCCGGCAGCTGGCCGAGGC
The DNA here is from genome assembly GCA_034505495.1 of candidate division KSB1 bacterium. Taxonomy (NCBI): domain Bacteria; kingdom Pseudomonadati; species Candidatus Zhuqueibacterota bacterium. Next base: position 142,158 of record JAPDQV010000003.1, read on the forward strand.
TGCAGGGCGCATGGCCGAACAGCATTACAGCTATGAGGATTATCTGCAAAAGACGAGTTGGATTGTTGAACAAGCAATGAGGGCGCGCTCCTAATGTGCGGCATTTGCGGAGTGATTCATCGTCGCCGCGAGGAACCGGTCGACGCAGCAATCCTTAAACAAATGTGCGACGTCGTAATCCATCGCGGACCGGACGGGGAAGGGCAGGCGGTTTTCGACGGTGCAGGCATCGGCATGCGGCGACTCAGCATCATCGATCTGGAGGGCGGTGCCCAGCCAATGTATAATGAAGATCATACGTTGGCCATCGTCTTTAACGGCGAGATTTATAATCACAACGCGCTGCGCGAAAAATTGACAGCTAAAGGGCATCGTTTCCGCACGCGCTGCGATACCGAAGCGATCATCCACGCCTATGAAGAGTACGGGGTGGATTGCCCCAACCATCTCAACGGCATGTTCGCCTTTGCCGTCTATGATATTCCGAAACACCGCCTCTTTTTAGCGCGCGATCGCCTCGGCGTCAAGCCGCTCTATTACGCGCTCGATGACCATCGATTGCTGTTCGGCTCGGAGATAAAATCGATTCTTCAGGTTCCCGACGTGCCGCGCACCATCGACGCCAAGGCGTTGGATGCCTTTTTGACGTTTGAATACATTCCCGCGCCGATGAGCATCTTTCAAGCAATTCGCAAACTGCCGCCGGGGCATTGGCTGCTTTATGAAGACGGCCGCTGCACGATTCGTGCTTATTGGTCGCTTCAGTATGCCGCCTCCGCCGAGCCGCAACATCGCCTTTTCGAGCGTTTTCGCGAGCTGCTCGAAGACGCCGTGCGCATCCGTCTGATGAGCGACGTTCCTCTCGGTGCCTTTCTCAGCGGCGGTTTGGACTCCAGCTCCGTCGTCGCCATGATGCATCGCACCGCTTCGGAGCGCGTGAAGAGCTTTTCCATCGGCTTTACGGACGCGACTTATAACGAGCTGCCCTATGCCCGCACCGTTGCCCGCTGGTTCGATACCGAGCATCACGAGGAAATCATAGAACCGCAAGTTGTTTCGTTGACCGAAAAGATTCTGTGGATGCTGGACGAGCCTTTCGGCGACTTTTCGGTTTTTCCGACGTACCTTGTTTCCCAAATGGCAAGGCGGCACGTGACCGTAGCGCTTTCCGGCGACGGCGGCGACGAGCTTTTGGCCGGCTACGACACCTACATTGCGCAAAAAATGGCCGCGAAATGGAACCGATTGCCGAGCTTTTTACGCCGAGGCGTTCTCGAACCGATCATCGAACGCCTGCCGCCGACGGAGAAAAAGAAAGGGCTGATCAATCGCGCCAAGCGCTTTGTGGAGGGCATGCGCCTGCCGGAGAAGCTGCAGCATGTCCGTTGGATGATATTTCTTCAGCAAAGCGAAAAAGAACTTTTATACTCGCCGGATTTCAGCCGTACTTTGGTCGGATATGACAGTTTCGGCTTTCTCGACGAATACTTTCGCAGCTCCGGTTCCAATGTGCCGCTCGATCAGCAGGAGTATGTGGACATCAAGACTTATCTGGTCGACGATATTCTCGTCAAAGTCGATCGCATGAGCATGGCCGTTTCGCTCGAAGCACGCGTGCCCTTTTTGGACTATCGTTTTGTCGAATTTGCCGCGACGTTGCCGCCGCATTTGCGTCTCAACGGCAACCGCACCAAGTACATCCTGAGGGAAGCGTTGCGGGACGTTCTTCCGCCGCTCATTCTTCGACGCGGTAAGGAAGGATTCAGTATTCCTATCAAGAACTGGTTGAAGAACGAGCTCAAACCGATGATGATGGAAGCCTTGTCGGAAACAAACGTCCGCGCGAAAGGCTATTTTTCCCCCTCTTATGTGCAAAAGCTGATCGATGAGCATTTGCGCGGCGTCGAGAATCACAGCCATCGGTTGTGGGCGCTGATGGTCTTTCACATTTGGCACGATCTGTATATGAAGGCGTGAGCACGACATGAAGCGGGATTTGGAGAGTTTGTCTCAAGAAACATTCGATGTACTGATCATCGGCGGCGGGATTTACGGGGCGGCGTTGGCGCGTGAGGCGGTACTGCGCGGCCTCAAAACGGCCTTGATCGAGCAGGGCGATTTTGCCGGCGGCGCTTCCTCCAACAGTCTCAAGATCGTGCACGGCGGACTGCGCTACCTGCAGCATGCGGATTTTTCCCGCATGAGGGAATCCATCACCGAGCGCCGCATTCTGCTCAAGATCGCTCCGCATCTGGTTCGTCCGTTGCCCTGCGTCATGCCGACGTACGGCCATTTTATCAAAGGACCCGAGGCAATGCGTGCGGCCATTATGCTGAACGATCTGATCAGTTTTGACCGCAATTTCGGCCTAAAGCCCGACCGGCGACTGCCGAGGGGCCGCATGCTTTCCAAGCAGGAGTTTCTTGATATTGTACCGTTCATTCGTCGAGAATCGCTCAACGGCGGCGCTTTGTGGTACGATGGGCTCATGGTGAATTCCGAGCGGCTTTTGTTTGCCTTTTTGCATTTCGCCGCGGAACGCGGTTTAACGGTCGCCAACTATGTCAAGGCCGAAAGTCTTTTACTGGAAAAGAATCGGGTGGTCGGTGTAACCGTGTACGATCGTCTTGGAGACCAACGGTTCGACGTGCGCGCCAAACTCACGGTTGCCGCTCCTGGAAGCCGGCTCAACGATATTCTTCGGCAGACGGCCGATCAACCGGAAGTTCGTTTCTCCACTGCCGTCAATTTGGTTCTTTCTCGGCGGTTCACCAGCGAGTATGCCTTTGCCGCCCCGACGCAGCGGCGGTACAAGGATCAGGATGCCCTCATCGATCGGGGCTCGAGGCTGCTGTTCTTCGTCCCATGGCGCGGCGTAACGCTTGCCGGTACGGCGCATCAACCTTACTTGGGCGATCCGGCCGACTATCACGTCACCGAAGAAGAGGTGGAGAGTTTTTTAGCCGAAGTCAACAGCGCATTGCCGGATGCGCAAATTCGGCGCGACGAGGTACGTCTATGCCGGCTTGCTGCCCATGGCCTCGGCCAGCCCTGCCGGCGACGTGACGCTCGTCAAGCATTACCGCGTGATCGATCATGAAAAGTCAACGGGACACCCGGGGTTGATCACGGTGATGTCGGTCAAGTATACGACCGCACGCGGTGTTGCCGAAGAAGTAACCAAAAAATTCATCCTTCCCAAGCTCGGCATAAAATCTGACACCATTGACAGCAGCGGAATGCCGCTTTGGGGCGGCGATTTCGAGGATTTTTCCGCATTAATTGCCGAATTGCAGCGGAATTGGGGTGATCAATTAACCGATGAGAGCGCCCTGCATCTGGCGGAATGTTACGGCGCCAATGCCCGTCGCGTCTTGTCGTGCGATCCGGATGCCGGCAGGCCGTTGGTGTCGGGACAGCCGTTTGTAAAAGGACAAGTTCTTTTTGCCGTACGGGAAGAGGCAGCGCAAAAATTGTCGGACATCCTGCTAAGGCGGACGGAGATCGGCGCTGCCGGTCGTCCTGCTGAAGAGCTTATCCTGGCTGCATCAGAAGCGGCGGCAAAGGAATTGAATTGGTCGGCGGAAAAAAAAGCAAGGGAAATTCAGGAATATCTCTTAAATTATGCTTTGCCGAGCAAAAAGAATGAATAGGAATGCTTATGTCGGATACCATCGGAAGCTATCTTTGGAAGGGCAGCGAAGGCCGAACACTCGATGAAGTACGTAAATATTGGACGGAAAACGTCAATACGACGCAGTTTTGGACCGGAGATCCGAGAGAAATAGGTTCGCCGGTTTTTTTCGATACCGTCGGTGCGTTCATTCGCCGCAATTATGAGCACCGTTATCGCCTGATCGAACAAGTAGCGGCTCGACACCGCGGCGGAAGAGTGCTGGAAGTCGGTTGCGGCGCCGGATGGGAACTGCTGCACTGGGTAAGATGCGGCATGCGCGCTACAGGTCTCGATCTGTCGGAGACGGCTTTGGCTCTTGCCAAGAAGAATTTCGAGCATAACGGACTCGAGGCGACTTTTCGGCACGGCAGCGCCGAAAAACTGCCTTTTTCGGACAACAGCTTTGACGTCGTGGCGTCGCTGGGTGTTCTTCATCAAACCGAGAGCACGCAAAAGGCGGTTTCGGAGATCTATCGCGTGCTGCGGCCGGGCGGTGAAGCCGTCATCACGCTGTATTACAAGTATTCTTGGAAGATCCTGTTGACCAAATTGGGGCGGGTAAATTTCGAATTTGCGCACGAGGATGCGCCGATTACCAGGCTGTACAACAAGAAGGAGCTGCGGGAGCTGCTGTCCCAGTTCAAGCACGTCGATATTTTCTTGGATTACATCCGCGCTACGCCGTCGCCGCGCAAGGGATTTTTAGCCGGATTGTACAATTACGGCTTTCGTCCGCTTTACAATCTTTTACCCAAGTTCATCCGCAGACAATTCGGACACGCGGTCTGCGCTGTTGCGGTTAAATAGGGAGCGGTTCGGCCATGAAGGCATTGGTTACCGGCGCCTCTGGTT
>JAPDQV010000003.1:146695-163638 GCA_034505495.1 candidate division KSB1 bacterium
GGCCGTAGTATGGTTTGAATTCTGAAAATTCGGAAGCGTCTACTATGCGGGCTATGCTTTTACCGGCAGCTACATGGTACGCAATCTGCTGGACCACGGCTACCAAGTGCGCGTTTTGGTTCGTCGTACCGCCAACCTCGACTCTTTGCGCCGGCTTCCGGTAGAGATCGCTTTTGGTGATTTGCGCCGACCCGAAGAGGTCGCCGAGGCGGTGCGCGGTGTCGATATGGTGTTTCATATCGCCGCGCTCTATCGCGCAGCCAATCTTCCCGACAGCGAGTACTATGCCGTCAACGTGCAGGGGACAAAGAACGTGCTCGATGCCGCGCTTCGCTGCGGCGTGAAACGAGTGCTCCACTGCAGCACCTGCGGCATTTACGGCCACGTCAAGCAGCCTCCGGCTGATGAGTCGACGCCGGCTGATCCCCAAGATGTCTACCAGGAGACCAAATGGCAAGCCGAGCAGCTGGCCATGGAATATTATCGCCGCGACGCTCTGCCGGTCACCATTGTGCGGCCGGTCGGCATCTATGGTCCAGGAGACACGCGAATGCTGAAAATGTACCGTTCGGTCCAGCAAGGGCGTTTTATACTCTTCGGCGGCGGGAATGTCAAATATCATCTCACGTTCGTAACCGACACGGTCGAGGGATTTCGGCTGGCGGCCGAGACGCCCCATGCGGTCGGACAGGCCTATAACATTGCCGGTGAGGAATATACCACGCTGCGGGGATTCGCCGAGATGATTGCGGCGGAACTCGGCGTCAAGCCACCGCGCTTACGGCTGCCGGTGTGGCCTTTGGAAGCCGTCGCCGTCGTCTGCGAGACGATCTGTGTGCCTCTACGCGTTCAGCCGCCCATTTTTCGGCGCCGCGTCCACATTTTTACCCACGATCGCGCCTTCAGCATCGAAAAAGCCAAACGCGAACTCGGTTTTAAACCGCAGGTGGGCATGGCGGAAGGCATTCATCGTACTGCCGAGTGGTACATCCAGCAGGGCTATTTGAAGGGAAGAACGAGTTGATCAAGACAATCGCCGTTTTGGGCAACTTTTCCGGCAGGAACGCCGGCGATGCAGCCATTCTGGGATGTCTTTTACGCGATCTGTCGACGCGTTTCAAGCGCATCAGGTTCCTGATACCGACCATTCGTCCGGACTTTGTGACCAAGTCGTTCTCCATGTATCCCCTCAAGCCGGTCGGTCTTTTACCTTGGAATTTAAGCGTTAAAATATTCGGCCTGCCGATTCTTCGCACGGTCTTGAAATCCGACTTGATATTGGTCACCGACGCCATTCTCTTTGACCGCAAACTCTACAATCCCTTGTTCAACTATTTGTGGACCTTGTCGCATGTTCTACCGTTGGCGCATAAAAGGGGTATCCCGGTTGTGCTTTACAATGCCAGTCTGGGTCCTATTCGCACGCGGGCGGGAAAACGGGCATTGGCTCGAGTTCTGGCGGCAAGCGACCTGCTAATTCTGCGGGATCAAGAGTCGATCGATCTGCTGAATCGCTTGGGATTGGAGCATCCGCACATCGTCGAGGGCGCCGATTGCGCTTTGAATGCCGAAGCCGTCGGTGAAGGACGATTTCAGGAGATCTGCGAGGCGGAGGGTCTCTTTCAATCCGATCGTCCGGTAATCGGATTTAATATCAACAGCTATGTCGATGCTTTCGTCCGTCGCGGCGCTTCTTTCGGCAAACAGAGCCTGGTAGAGGTCTATGCGGCCACTATCGACCGCGTCATTGAAGAGCTGGATGTCGATTCAATATTGGTCGAGACTCAGCACATGGACCTGGCCATCGCGCAGAAGGTGCTGCAAAAAATACGGCATAGGGATCGAGTCAAATTGATCAGCAATAAAAAGTACAGCTATCAGGAAATCTGCAGCGTGCTGAGGCGGCTCGAGCTCTTTGTCGGCATGCGCACGCATTCTTTGATTCTCTCTTCAGCCATGGGGGTGGTGCCGGTCGGCATCGTCACGTACCCGAAGAACCGCGGTTTTATGCGCACGTTGGGACTGGAGGAAAATCTCATCGAGTTCGGGGAACTGTCTACGGAAAAATTCACGGAGCTGATCCTTTCGACTTTTCACCGTCGAGAGGAGATCAAGGAAAAGATGATTCCGCGGCTGCTGCGCGAAAAGGCCAAAGCGCGCAAAGCCGTCGGCAGATTGATTCCTTATCTGCGCGGCTATTGATCGCTTTTTATGAATGCCGGAAAACAAAAAAAGCTGCAGACTGTTGTTCGCCTGTTCGTCAGTCTGGCGCTTTTAGCTTATGTGTTTTATAAAGCCGGATTAACGCAGCTGAAAAGCACGCTGCTGCAGGCTGACTTGTTCTATCTCTTTCTCTCCGTCGCGCTGACTCCGCTTTTGATTTGGGCGAGTTCTTGGAAATGGCAGATCATTTTGCGCGCCATGGGAATTCGTCTGTCGGCCGGAAAATGCTTCGGGTTGTATGCGGTCGGCTATTTCTTTAACACGATTCTACCGACCAACGTGGGCGGCGATGTGGTGCGCGCGTATGCCGTCGGCAAGTCGACCGGCAAAAATGCCGAAGCCTTCTCGTCGGTCTTTGTCGAGCGGTTTACCGGATTGGCTGTCCTGCTGGCGTTTGCCGTGCTCGCCTTTTTGTTGGCGATCCGGCGCCTTTCCAGTACCTGGCTCATCGCCGCTTTGATCCTCTCGGTCTTGGGTTTTTTCCTCATCTTTTTCCTGGCGCTTAATCCCAATATGCTTTCGACGTTGCGTCGTCTGCTGCCCTTTAAGCCGCTAAACTCTCTGTTGCTCAAGCTGCAAAAGTTTCAGAATGCCACTTTATCGTTGCGCGGGCATCCGAGAGTGCTGGCGTTTGCCATGGTCAATTCGGTTTTTTTCTACCTTCTTGCCGTCATTAATGTCTACGTAACCTCCTGGGCGTTCAGTCGCGATTTGAGTTTCAGCGACAGTCTGATCGTCACGCCGATCATCATGGTGATCACCATGCTGCCGATTTCGATCGGCGGCATTGGTTTGGCCGAATGGGCGTACGTATTCACCTTCGAACGCTTTGGGCTCCTCGGCGCAGTCGGCCTTTCCACCGCCCTTTTGATGCGCGCCAAAGCGTTGCTGGCGGGGCTGTTTGGAGGGCTCTATTACTCGGCTCTGGGCATCGACATCAAACAAGAGCTGACACCGGCAAATGGAGAAAAGGAAGTACGGCCCGACGATGTGGAAGGCCAGGTCAATTATTTCAGCAGCTTTGAAGACGTGATGCGTCGACGCAAGTCTCCTTTGCGCAAGTATCAGGAGATCCAGATCGGCACTTCTCGCTTATGGCCGTTGGTGAAATATGAGCTGATTACTCTATTTTTCGGCCACCTGCCCGGTTTGTTGGGGCTTTTTTTCCGCCAAATATTTTACCCGCGCCTGTTTCGGCGAGTAGGGCGGGGGACGGTGTTCGGACGGAGCCTGACGCTGCAGCACAGTTATAAAATCAGTCTTGGGGAAAAATGCGTGCTGGATGAGTATTGCCGCTTGAGCGCTCAGGGCGGCGATGACGCGGAGATTGTCCTTGGCAATGAGGTGCTGCTGGGCCGCGGCACGGTATTGGGCACGCGCGGCGGCCGCATCGAGATCGGCGATTTCAGCAACATCGGCGCGAATTGCCGCTTCGGCACCACGTCGCAAATCAAATTGGGCAAGTATGTGCTGCTGGCGGCCAATTGTTACATCGGCGGCGCGCAGCACCGTTTCGACAGGCTGGATATTCCCATTATGCGACAGGGGTATGAGAGCCGCGGCGGGGTGATTATTGAAGATAACTGTTGGCTCGGGGCAGGTGTTATCGTTCTGGACGGGGTCAGAATCGGCAGCGGCAGCGTCATCGGCGCCGGCTCGGTGGTGACGAAAGACATCCCGCCCAACTCGATCGCCGTCGGCGTGCCGGCAAGAGTGCAGGGAACCAGAGGATGACCTATTGTCCTTCAATACCTTCCAGTGGCGACATTAGCTGTTCAATCGTTTGTACAAATTCCCCAAGAACTCCCGATTATCGCCTGCAGCGTAAAAGACTTGCCCTTCCATGCGGTAAAAGCTTTTCAGAAAGCGGAAATAGTAGTCCGGTGAATTTTTGGGCGGCTCGCCTTTTGACCAATCCCATGCTGCCGGCTGCAGGTCGTTGACAAAGATCGTCAAGTCGGTAATCGGATCCTGTCCCTTTTGCCGCCTGAGGTTATTGGCAAAGGAGAGTGCTTTTTCGAATATCTGAGGAGCCATGATGGCCGAGCCGACGGACAAAAAGACACCGCCTTTTAGGCCAGTTACTGAATGGACAAAGACCTGATAGTCGAGATGCGCAGCGCGACCGATTGCGGCTCCATTCGCATAAGGATTGTTGTATATAATGTCGTAGCCGATGCCCGGATGAACCGTCGCCGGAATCCGCATGCGAAAGGCGTTGCCGAAAATGGAATACTGTTTGAACGGATGAGGAATGCACATTTCGCCGGCCGACAAACGGAACTTTTGCAGGGTGTTCAACAGATCGGCAGCCGCTGAAGCTAGATCACTTTCGGAGCGAAGGAGTTCCCGCAGCTCATCGGATGAGGGTAGGAACAGTTTTTCTTCCTCAATCAACGCGCCGATCGCCTCGCCGTAGCCCATGCCGCGAAGCAGGTTGGCCTGCACGGCAAGGTTGATGAAACGGCCGGTCTCTTCCCAGGTGCCGAAACATCCGGCGGCGACGTTTTCCCTCACGTCTTCCTCCGATTTGCCGAACCAGGCAAATTCCCAATCGTGGATGGTACAGGCGCCGTTGCCGGCAATATGAGTGATCCAGCCCTCTTCCAACAGGCGAATGACCACCGAAGCAAGGCCGTTCTTGACCAAATGCGCACCGAAGGCAAGTATGACGGCGGCACCTCGTTCCCGCGCAGCGCGGATTCTTTCGGCCGCTTGATAAACGAGCGCTTCCATTTCCGGCTGCAGCGGAGGCGGCTGGTCGGGATCAACGAGCACCTCTGTGATGGAGCTCTTGCTGCGGCGGTGGGCAAGCGGATAGACCTGAACCTGCTGCGGTTCGATTTTCGGATACGGCATCGGATTCTCCTCTCCTTTAATTGAAAGATACGCAATTCTCACGCTCAGAGCAAATTTTGCCGCACGGTTTTTTTCTGCTGATTTCTCCGGCTTTTGGTATATTGGGTCTGAGGTCATGCATCCACATTGGAGCAACGATGAAGATCGCGCTGTTCGTTCTGCTGTCCGCTCTCTTTTTTGTGTTGCGGGCAAATGTATATATCGTTACCCACACCGGCGACGACGGAGCCGGATCTCTCCGCTGGGCGCTGCAGGCTGCTAACTCGCATTCCGGTGCAGACACGGTATTTTTTCAGCTCAAACGGAGCGATGCCGGCTATCGGGCGCAGGGCGACTTTTGGCAGATCGAACTTCGTTCGCCGTTGCCGTCGCTGACCGACGACGGATTGACTTTGATCGGTACGGCAGCTGCAGGCGATCGCCCGGCGATTCTGGTTTACGGCGGCGCTTTGCCGGTCGGGTCTATTGGTTGGACGATTACTTCCTCGCGCAATAGAATTCTCGGTGTCGGTTTTGCCGGTTTTCGCGGCACCATACTTTGGCTTAGGGGCACGTCGGCGTCGAACAACCGCATCGAGGGGTGCTTTTTCGGGATTTTGCCCGATGGGTTTACCGCAGTGAATGATCCCCAGAACACGTCTCTGCCTGCGGAGCAAAGCCGCGGCGTTTACCTTTCGCAGGGATGCCGGAACAATTTGATCCGCCGTAATGTAATCAGCAACATGTTTTTTGAAGCGGTTTTGATCGAAGCGGCGCATTCCAATATCCTGGAGGAAAATCTGATCGGCGTTCTTAAAGACGGGGTGACGCCTCTCGGCAACGGCTGGATCAACATTCCGCGTTACGAGATCGAAAATCAAAAGATCAAACGGTTTGCCGGTGTGCGCGTGAGCAACGGCAGTCGCGGTAACCGCATCGGACCCGGCAACGTCATCTGCGCGAGCGGTCGTGCCGGCATCCATATTGAGGGCGCCGGAACCGATTCGACGCGGGTCATCGGCAATCTGCTCGGTCTCGGCGCCGACGGCGAGAGCCATGCGGACTGCGGCAACGCCGAGGCCGGACTAAAGGTGCAGCGCGGGCCGCGTAATACGATTATCGGCGGAGTCGCCTCCGGGGAAGGCAATGTCGTTTCCGCCAACTATTCCAGCGGCATTCAGATCCGCGAAAACGTCACGGAAACGGTCCTTGCGGGGAATAAAATCGGCGTCAATGCTTCAGGGACGAGGCAGGCGCCCAATGCGCATAACGGCATCTATTTTTTCGGGCAAAAAGAATACGGTTATCCGCAAAGAAACCGCGTCGGGCCGGCAAACGTGATCATCTGCAACGGCTATGAACGAGAGAATGAGCCCTATGCCGGCACCTGGGCGGCGGTGCGATTGGACAGCGTTGGGACGGCTTTTAACGAGATCTTTGAAAATTTCATCGGCAGAAACGCAGACGGTAGCGTCGACGGTTCAGCCAATTCCGGCGTCATCATCGGCAGCGGTGCCCATGACAATACTGTTGGTCCCGACAATTTTTTCGGTCGGCATCGCAAGTACGGCATTTGGATAAGGCAGGCGGGTTCGGTGCGCAACCGAATCAGCCGGAACCGTTATTCCGATGATCCTTACAAAGCCATTGTCCTGGAAGCGGGTGGAAATCAAATGGTTACTCCGCCTGCGCTTTTTATAGCCGCAAACGGGGTCCGCGGTACGGCGTTGCCGAAGGCATGGATCGAATGCTATGATGCTCATACTATCAGTTTTCTTGCCGCAACGCAGGCCGATGCCGGCGGCCGCTTTTTTTGTCCGCTGGAATTGCGAGGCAATGTCGTTGCCTTTCAGACTGATGAAGCCGGAAACAGCAGCCCGTTCTCCACGAGCCTTATGGTGCCGGTTGAGCTAAGCTCGTTTACGGCAGAGCTTACAGATGTGGGCGTCTTGCTGTCTTGGTGCACCTGCAGCGAGAGCAACAATCTTGGATTTTATGTTGAACGGGGTCCTCATCCATTTGAAACGATCGGCTTTGTACCCGGCGGCGGCACGACCAATGAGAGCCGCTGTTATCAATTCATCGATTCGAGTCCGCCGAGCGGAAGAGTCGTCTATCGCCTTCGGCAGACGGATACGGATGGTTCTTGGGCGCTTTCGCCGCAAGTCGCCCTCGATCTTCCGGCGCCGCGCGAACTTGCCCTTTCCCCCGCTTATCCAAATCCGTTCAATGGTCGCACCGCTTTTACAATTTTTCTGCCCGAGTCGGCGCCGGTGCAACTGACGGTCGTCGATGCAGTCGGAAAAACCGTCGATACGCCGGTTTTGAGCAGACTGGAAGCGGGGGCTCATCCTTTTGTGTGGGAGGCAGGCGATGATTTGCCGAGCGGCGTCTATTTTCTGCGTCTGATCACCCCGAAAAAGATGACGACGCAAAAAGTGCTTTTGCTTCGTTGACGAAATGTGCGCTGATTGGGGCAGCAATTTTTCGCCTCAAAAATGCAGAAAAAGCCGCGGCGAGGGCGTAAGCTTTGCGGCTTGACATTCCCGCTCCTCTGTCGTAAATTGTAAAGGGAAGAAAAAGCGCGAAAGAAAATGGCCAAATTTATTCTGTCATCGGACTTTAAACTTCAAGGCGATCAGCCGCAGGCAGTGGAGCAGCTGACCGCCGGTATTTTGGCCGGAAAAAAATATCAGACTCTGCTCGGAGTTACCGGCAGCGGCAAGACGTTCACCATGGCCAACGTCATAGCCAATGTCAACAAACCGACTCTGGTCATTTCTCATAACAAAACCTTGGCTGCGCAGCTCTACGGCGAGTTTCGCAGCTTTTTCCCGCACAATGCGGTCGAATATTTCATCAGCTATTACGATTACTATCAACCCGAAGCTTACGTCGTCGCCACCGACACCTATATTGAAAAAGACACGTCGATCAACGACGAAATCGATCGGCTGCGGCTCAAGGCGGCCAGCTCTCTCTTGTCGCGCGACGATGTCATCATCGTGGCTTCGGTCTCCTGCATCTACGGCCTCGGCTCTCCGGAAGATTGGCGGCGGATGAATCTCTTTCTCGACCGCGGCCAAATCATTCGCAGGGAAGAGATCCTGCAAAAGCTCGTCGAAATTCTTTATACGCGCAATGACGTCTCCTTTGAGCGCGGGACTTTTCGAGTGCGCGGCGACGTCATCGAAGTGATTCCCGCTTACGAGAAGGAAGCGATACGCATCGAGATGTGGGGGGACGAGGTCGAGCGGCTGACGGTGGTGGATGTGGTGACCGGCGAGGTGCTGAATGAACTGGATCGGGTCGCCATTTATCCCGCCAAACATTTCATTACGCCGTACGAGCGCTTGGAATCGGCTTTAGCGGCAATTGAAGAAGAACTGCGCGAGCGCGTGGATTGGTTCCGTCGGCACAACAAGCTGCTCGAAGCGCAACGTCTGGAGCAGCGTACCCTCTATGATTTGGAAATGATGCGCGAAATCGGCTATTGCTCGGGCGTCGAAAACTATTCGCGTCATTTATCGGGACGAAAACCGGGAGAAAGGCCGCAGACGCTGCTGGATTATTTTCCCAAGGATTACTTGATGATCATCGACGAGTCGCATGTGACCATCCCGCAAATCCAGGGAATGTATCACGGCGACCGTTCGCGCAAAGAGACCCTTGTAGAGTACGGCTTTCGTCTGCCCTCGGCGTTGGACAACCGTCCCCTGAATTTCGAAGAATTCGAACAGATGATAAACCAGGTCATCTTTGTTTCTGCCACTCCCGCAGAATACGAGCTCGAAAAGTGCGAAGGGGTGGTTGTCGAGCAGATCATTCGTCCCACAGGGCTCATGGATCCTGAAATCGAGGTGCGGCCGGTCAAAGGCCAGATCGACGATTTGATAAAAGAAATCCGCCTGCGGGCGGAACGCAACGAACGGGTGCTGGTGACGACGCTGACCAAGCGAATGGCCGAAGACCTGACCGATTATCTTGCATCGGCGGGAATACGGGTGCGTTATCTTCACTCGGAAATCGACGCGCTCGATCGCGTCGGCATTTTGCGGGATCTGCGTCTGGCCGAATTCGACGTGCTGGTGGGCATCAACCTCCTGCGGGAGGGCCTCGATCTGCCGGAAGTTTCTTTGGTGGCCATCTTGGATGCGGACAAAGAGGGTTTTCTCCGCTCTGAACGGTCGCTGATCCAAACCGCGGGTCGTGCGGCGCGCAACGCTGCCGGCAAGGTGATTTTCTACGCCGACGTTGTGACCGACTCGATGCGTCGCGCTATTGAAGAAACTAATCGGCGCCGCGCCATCCAGGCCAGATACAACGAGGAACACGGCATTACGCCTAAGACGATTCATAAAACGGTCGAAGAGATCATGAGCGCGACGCGGGTTGCGGATGCACGGCCTCAGGAATATGGCCGACGCGGCGCTTCCGAGAAACAGCTCGCCGAGGCCTGGCAGCGGATGGACGGCGAGCAGCGCCTCGAGTTTCTGCAGCAATTGCGTCGTCAGATGATGGAGGCGGCAGCGGCGTTGGAGTTTGAGCGCGCGGCGATGATCCGCGATCAATTGGAAGAGTTGGAAAAAGACTTTCCCCTTCAATCGGCGGCCAAGCCGTAAAGCTGCCGGAGGAAGCCTACGCGCTGTCATTAAGCTGATCCTTTGCAGTCCAATGGGTCAAAAATTTGGCTTTGCGGGTAACATGTGATCTGGTTATAAAGAGCTTAAGGGAACATTCATGAAGGTGCTGGTGATCGGCGGCGGAGGCCGCGAACATGCGTTGGTCTGGAAAATCAAATCGAGCCCTTTGGTAAAAAAGGTTTATGCTGCACCCGGAAACGCCGGAATTGCGCAGTTAGCCGATTGTGCGGACATTTCACCGATGGATAAAAACGGCCTGCTCAAATTTGCCATACGGCAAAAGATCGATTTGACGGTGGTCGGTCCCGAAGCGCCGCTCGTCGACGGTTTGGCAGACCTTTTTGAAGAAAACGGCATGGCGGTGTTCGGTCCAAGCGGCAAGGCCGCCGAGCTGGAAGGCAGCAAGGCGTTCTGCAAATATCTGCTGCATAAATATGACATTCCCACTGCGGACTTTAGAATTTTCGATGATTATCAGCAGGCGCGGGATTTTTTGGCTAAACATCGCGGATCGGTGGTGGTCAAAGCGGACGGTCTCGCGGCTGGTAAGGGAGTCTTTGTATGCTCCGGCCGTGAGGAGGCGATGGAAGCTCTCGATCGCATCATGAAGCATAAAGAGTTCGGCGATGCCGGACGAAAGGTTATTTTGGAAGAGCGCTTGACCGGCGACGAAGTCTCGGTCATGGTGCTTTCGGATGGTGAGAATATTTACGAACTGCCTCCGTCTCAGGATCATAAGCGCATCTATGACAACGACATGGGGCCCAACACCGGAGGCATGGGCGCTTATGCGCCGACGCCGCATATCCCCGAGGAAATGATGCGCCGCATCCGCGAGACCATTCTCGCGCCCACCATCAAGGGCATGGCCTTGGAAGGGCGGCCTTATCGCGGACTCCTTTATGCCGGTCTGATGATTACACCCAAAGGGCCGAAAGTGTTGGAATTCAACGTGCGTTTCGGCGATCCGGAAACGCAGGCGGTGCTGCCGTTGGTGGAAGGAGATCTGGTCGAGGCCATGCTGGCGACGCGCAGCGGCAAGTTGAATCAGGTTTCTTTGCGGCGCAAAAATGCGGTCGCGGTCTGTGTGGTCATCGCTTCAGGCGGTTACCCGGGCGCTTACGAAACCGGGAAAAAGATCCTTGGACTCGATCACGCCTGGGATGAAGGCGTATTGGTTTTTCACGCCGGTACGAAGAGAGTGGGCGATGAGATTGTGACGGCAGGAGGTCGGGTGTTGAACGTCACCGCGGTCGATGAAACCTTTCAAAAGGCCGTCGATAAGGTCTACCGTGCCGTCAAATGGATCACTTTTGACGGCGCCTATTATCGACGCGACATCGCTGCACGGGTATTGGCCTAATTTGGGAAAAGATACATGAAGATATTGGTTACCGGCGGCGCCGGCTTTATCGGTTCGCACGTTGTCGATGCCTATTTGCGGCTCGGACACGAGGTGGTCGTCATCGACAACCTCAGCACCGGCAGAAAAAGCAACCTCAATCCTTCCGCCCGTTTCATTCAAGCTGACATTTGCGATCTGCAATTGGCTGAGCTTTTTACCGCTGAGCGTTTCGATCTCGTCAATCACCATGCGGCACAGATGGACGTTCGGCTTTCGGTTGCAGATCCGATTTTCGATGCGCAGACCAACATCATCGGCACCCTGAATATTTTGCAAAACTGTATCAGGACAGGCGTAAAAAAAGTCATTTTTGCTTCTTCGGGCGGTGTCGTTTACGGTGAGCAGGACTATTTTCCGGCCGATGAGAACCATCCGCAAAGACCTTATTGTCCCTACGGTGTGGCTAAACTGACTGGTGAAAAATATCTCTTTTTTTATCGTCTGACGTATGGTTTGCAGTACACGGCATTTCGCTATGCCAATGTCTATGGTCCGCGTCAGAATCCGCACGGTGAAGCGGGCGTGGTTGCGATTTTTCTGCAAAAGCTGCTGAGAGGCGAGCAGCCGATCATCAACGGCGACGGCGGACAGACGCGCGATTTCGTTTATATCGATGATGTCGTTGCGGCAAACATTGCCGCATTGACGGATGCCGATGGAGAAATTTTGAATATCGGCACCGGTATCGAAACCTCGGTCAATGAGCTGTATGATTTGTTGATGCGCCTTTGCGACAGCAAAATCGCAGCGAAATATGGACCGGCCAAAGCGGGAGAGCAGCGCCGCAGCGTTCTGGACGTGCGCCGTGCAGCGGAAGTCCTGGGCTGGCGGCCGCGAGTGAGCCTCGAAGAGGGTTTGGCGCGCACGATCGAATTTTTCCGTCATTTTGAGAGCCGTGGATAGAATGGTCATCAGCAAAAGGGAGAAAATTTGTGCCGAGATCTGAGCAGGCTGTAATCATCGACCCTGCGCGGGAGGAGCACTGGCGGGAAGTCCAACGCGACGTCGGGATTATCGGCGAATCCGATAAAACGCGCCAGCTGATCGAGACCATCGAGCAGGTTGCGCCGACCGACATCTCGGTGCTGATCACCGGCGAAAGCGGCACCGGCAAAGAATTGGTGGCGCGCGCCATCCATCTGCGCAGCAAGCGGCGAAATGCCCCGCTGATTACCGTCAACAGCAGCGCCATTCCGGAGGGAATTCTGGAATCCGAGCTGTTCGGTCATGAGAAGGGGTCGTTTACGGGCGCCTCAGGGACTCGTAAAGGCTATTTCGAATTGGCGCATCGCGGCAGCATTTTTCTCGACGAGATCGGCGAGTTGCCGCTGTCGATTCAGGCCAAACTGCTGCGGGTTTTGGAGGTGCGCGAATTTATGCGCGTAGGCGGAACCGTAGTCCAGGAGGTTGATGTGCGGTTTATCGCCGCCACCAATCGCCGACTGGATGAAGAGGTTCGCAAGGGCAATTTTCGTCAGGATTTGTACTTTCGCCTCAACGCGGTTCACATTCATGTACCTGCGCTGCGGGAACGGCGGGAGGACATCATTCCGTTAGCCCAAAAGTTCATCAATGATTTCTGCCGTCACAATCACATCGAGTTCGAGGGTTTTACCGAGAGCGCCTATCACCTGATGCAGCAGTACGACTGGCCCGGCAACGTGCGCGAGCTGCGGAATTTGGTTGAAAAAGTCATTGTTCTTGAGCGTGGGCGTCGCATAGACGATGTGACGCTTCGAAAATACATTTCTCCCTACGCATTTTCAGAAAAGGCGCTGCCGGTGCCGATTGAGCGCCCTAAAGAAGAGTTGGAGCGGGAACTCCTTCTGCGGGTATTATTGGAAATTAAAAGTGAAATCGCCCAATTACGGGAGTTGCTGCTTGCCGGTGGGTCAAAACGATACAGTTTATATCCTTGGCGCGGGGATGCTTTTACGCCGGAAGCAGAGGTGGTGCGCGCCGAGGAGGAGGAAGCGCCGGAGACCATGAGCGACATGGAACGCGAAATGATTATCTCAACCTTAGCTAAAACAAATGGTAATCGTCGCCAGGCAGCCAAGATTCTCGGCATCAGCGAGCGCACTTTGTATCGAAAGATTCTCAAATACGGTCTGCGGGATGAAAAAAAATAACCGAAAAAGCTTTTTTTTGGCCCTGGGCATTATTATTGCACTTCAATCTTGCGCCTATTATTCTTTAAAGGGTTCTCTGCCGCCGCACCTCAAGACGGTCGCAGTGCCGCTGTTCGAAAATCAGACGTCGGAGTTCGGCATTGCAGAAAAGTTGACCGATACCGTGATCAATGAATTGGTGCGCGACGGCAGCTTAAAGATCGCCGACCGTTCGGTAGCCGACGTGCTGATCGAAGGAATCATCACCAGCGTGAATGACCGTCCGGGCGCCTTTTCGCAGGACGAACGGGTGCAGGATATCAATGTTTACATCTCGGTCAGCGTCAAGGTTACGGATCAGGTCAAGCAGACGGTCATGTGGAACGAACGGCTGACGCAATTCGGCGTCTACGATCCGAGCAGCGGCCCGGAAGGCCGTCAGCAGGCCTACGAAGAAGCCTTTGCCAAGATCAGCCAGGAAATTCTCAACAAAACTGTTTCGACATGGTAGAAAATAGAAAATTTACTTGCTATACTGATAAGATAGTTTTAAGTTAATATTAACGAAAACGCAAGGAACGGGGATAGTGCCTAATATGCCTTTTATCGCATTTGAAAATAGTGACATCGATTGGCTAAAGAGAAAGGTCGAACAAAACCCTGCTTCCATTTTTCACGCTCGACTGGCAGACTATTACCTCCGCCAGAAAGAATATGACCGCGCCCTTGAGCACGCTCAGAAAAGCGTCGTTCTACATCCCGATTATCCGTCGGCGCATTGGGTTCTGGCCAAGTGCTATTACGAACGCCAGGAATATGATAAGGCAAATAAAAGCCTTCAGGATTTGTTACGCCTCGATCCTCAACATCCCGCTGCTTTAAAACTGAGCTGCGAACTGATGAAGCAGGTGGGCGATCTCTATAAAGCCAAAGAGTATCTCCGCCGAATTTTAGAGATCGATCCGGCAGACAAGGACATAGTCAAACAGCTGGCCGGAGAAGAGGAGCGGTTGGAACCGGCCGACCGCAGCGCCTCACACGCAGCACCGGAAGCATCGGCTCCGAGTATACCGGCGGCGCGAATCGATGAATCGCAGGAACCGCAGGCGCCCCCTGCTAGAACTGTGGAGGAGGCGCCAGAACAGCCGTCTGAGACGAATTGGGACATTTCACAGTTTGAGTTTTTAAATACCGAAACGGTACCCGGCGCTCCAACTCCGGAGCCGTCGCCTTGGCCGGCGATGGAGGTTACCCCGACTCCCGAAACCGAAGAAACACCTGCTGCTGCACCACAGAATTTGGATTGGCTGTTCGACACGCAACAAACCGGACCGCAACCGGAAACTCCTGTGGAAGAGAACGGCAGTGTCGAGTTTCAAACTGCCTTTCCTGCAGATGAGGCGGAAGAGACCGCACCCGCCGCCTCCGTTGAAGAGCCGCCTTCCGTCCAAGATGATTTTGATTTGAACTGGGACTCTATTCAGCAGGATTTGAACCTCCAGAGCGAAACGCGCCAGTTCAATGAAATGCTGGAGGAAATCTTTCGCATTGATCTGGATGTCGAGGAGCAACAGGAAAAGCAGGAGCATGCACTGATTCAGAACGCTGCTTACGAACCGGAAGCGGCTGAGGAGAATCCGATAGAGTTTTCTTTGGAAGAACCCTTTACAGACGCCGGCGCACCGGCCGACGCGGAATTTCAGCCTTCCTTCCAAGAGCCGTTTTCCAATGGCGTGCAAATGCCGGCAGCGGAAACAGATCAATCCGAGAAATCCGGTTCCAATTTATTCGAGCAAATTTTCGGCACCTCAAATCCGACTCAGAACGAGACCATACCTGCAGAACCCTTTGCGCCGGCTTCTTCAACCGGCAAAGACGAGCGGCCGTCTCGTAACATTGACATAAAGGATGTATTAGCGGGCCTCGACATTCGTGAGGATGCGATTTTGCAGGAGGCTCCCCAAATAGAGGCGGTAAAGCCGCCGGAGGAGCCGTCCAGACCGGGGATTCAGCGGCCGCCTTTTGCGGGTGAGGAAGAGTATCCGCCTGCTGAAGAATCCGAAGCCGATAAATCCTCTGTATCTTATGGGGTAGAGTCTCACGGCGAACCAGAGGAAGAAAAAAGCGTCAGGCGCGCACCGACCAAGTTCATTACGCCGACCTTGGGAGAAATCTATGCGTCGCAGGGTCAATACGCCAAGGCGATCGGCGTTTATGAGAATCTGCTGAAAAACGATCCGCAAAACATTGTCTATCGGCAAAAGCTGGAATGGCTGCGGCAAAAGCTCCAGGAACAGCAGCTCTCCGGATTGCAATAAATCGCCTGCCGCAGCAGCGAGAGATGGGGAAGCGCGTTTTTTCCGACCGCATAGGCTCTCAAGAAATCGATATTTCTGTGGTCATTGTGACTTTCAACAATCGTTTTACGATCGGGCGATGCATCGAAACGCTCGCCCGATTTATGTCCCCCCTGCAGGTTGAATTGATTCTCATCGATAACGCCTCTTCAGACGGCACAAAGACCCTGCTGGAAGAAATCGATCGCCGGCTGCATTCCGACTTTGCTTCATTGACGATTATGTTCAACTCTAAAAATTTAGGCTACACGCAGGCCGTCAACCAGGGGCTTGTCCTTTGCCGCGGCAGATGGGTCCTGCTTCTTAACCCCGATATCGAATTCGTCGCCCCGATTCTGGCGACTTTGACGGCTTTATTTTCACGAAGCGAGATCGTCGCCGTTGCACCGCAGCTGCGTTACCCCGACGGCAAGATTCAGCCTTCCTGCCGGCGCTTTCCCATCAAACGCGATATTCTATTCGAAGTCCTCGGCCTATCGCGGCTTTTTCCCCACAGCACTTTTTTCAACCGTTGGCGCATGCCCGATTTTGCCCATGATCATTCCTGCGCCGTTGAGCAGCCTCAGGGCGCCTTTCTGCTTATCCGCCGCTCGATCATGCAGACCGTCGGGCTTTTAGACGAGCGGTTTCCGATGTTTTTCAGCGACGTCGATCTCTGTCGGCGACTTTGTCGGCACGGCGTCATCTGGTTCTGCTCCGAAGGATACGTCGTGCATCTGAAAGGCGTCAGCGTTCACCAGGTGCGTGACCGAATGATCGTCAGCTCGCATCGATCGTTTGCCGACTATTTTGCAAAATATGACCAAACCAACCGTCAAGCTGCGGCTACGCTATTGATCCGTTTTGTTCTCTTGTGTGCTTTGCCTATACGGCTGGCGGCTGTAGTTTTGCAAAAACGATGAAACGTCTTCGGCGCCCTGAACATTAAGGCAATTTCTCGGTTTAATGAAAAGATTCTTACGGTTGAATCAAAAACAATGAAATCTAATCTGAGGCAATTGCTCAAAACCTTTCGGCTGTTTATTTGCCTGGCTTGGTTGTTTGCCGATCATGCGGCTGAAGGCCGGACACTTCTTTTCAAACTGGCTCAACCGGCGGTCGCCAAGCGCGGAGCCTCGGAAGCGCTGACCGGTATCGGGGCAGTGGACCAACTTCTGGCAGCCGAGGGAGTCGAGCGCGTTGAACCTCTTTTTAAATTAAAGCTCCCCGAAAGATCCGAGCTCAACGATTGGTATGTTTGCAAGGTTTCCGACAGTGCGGATTTTCAGCAGTTGATCGATAGGTTGATGGAGACCCGCTTTGTGGCGGCGGCGCAGCCAAATCATGTCTTCCGCCTGCATTACGAACCCAACGATTCCCTTTACCC
>JAPDQV010000003.1:163648-173198 GCA_034505495.1 candidate division KSB1 bacterium
TTCATGCGGCTCAAGCATGGGACCTCCAGCGCGGCAGCAGCTCCGTGGTTGTCGGCGTCATCGACACCGGCATAGATTACCGCCATCCGGATCTACAGGAGAGTCTCTGGTTCAATTCGGCGGAAAAACCCAACGGCCGCGACGATGACGGCAATGGTTTTGTCGATGATCTCTACGGCTGGGACTTTACCGATGCGCCGAATTATCCTGACGGCGGAGATTACCTGCTGCGCGACAATGATCCCATGGACGAGCACGGCCACGGTACGGCCGTTGCGGGTTTGATTGCCGCGCGTACAGACAACGGTATCGGGATTGCCGGATTGGCGCACGGTTGCCGCGTCATGAACCTGCGCGCTTTTACGGCTTCCGGATATGGCGAGGAAGATGATGTCGCTGCGGCCATCCTTTATGCGACGGCGAACGGCGCCCAAGTCATCAACATGAGCTTCGGAGATGTATTTGTGTCGCGTTTGATGGAAGATATTGTGCGCTATGCAGCCGCCCAGGGCGTGATCCTAGTTGCCTCCGCCGGTAATTCAGCGACCAACGAGATTCATTATCCCTCAGGCTTTGCAGAAACGATTTCCGTGGCTGCAACGGATGAAAACGATCAGCCCGCCTCTTTTTCGAATCACGGCGGCACCATCGATCTCTCGGCTCCGGGCAGCTCAATTATCAGCACTTCTTTGAGGGGCGGCTATGCCAAATGGAACGGAACTTCCTTTTCGGCACCTTTTGTATCAGCCGCGGCGGCGCTGCTGCTGTCGCAGCGGCCCAATCTCTCGGCGGATGCCGTGCGCGCCGTGCTGGTCAATTCCGCCGATGACCTCGGAACGCCCGGATGGGACGACCGTTTCGGCGCCGGACGATTGAACGTTTACCGCGCGCTGACCCTGCCGGACGGCGCAATCGCGCAGATTCTTTTTCCGGTATTGGATGCGGGACTGGCGCACGGGCCGATTGACATTATCGGCTCGGCGTGGACGCCTCTCTTTGTCGGTTATCGCTTGGAATTCGGATACGGAACGTCTCCTAAGAGTTGGACGATCCTCGCCGAAGGCCGAGAGCCCGTGATCGAAGGGTTACTCGGCCGTTGGGAAAAGCTGCCCGAACAGGAGGGTGAGATTTCCCTTCGTCTGATGGTCAAGGACCGGCGCAATCGAGAGACGACGGCACAAACGCGACTGTTCATCGATCACAGCGCGCCGCAGATCAGTTCCGTCACCGTGCTGCCCATGCTGGATGCCGATCGACGCGCCGTGCTGATTCAGTATGAAACCGACGACCTCTGCGAAGGGTCTTTATTTTACCGAATCCGTGGGGAAAACGAATTTCACGAGCTGCCTCTGACCTACCGCACACGCACCCTGCGTCGATTGCTCAATCAGGAGAAGGTCGAGGGCGAGATCGAATTTAAAGTTGCCGCGCGCAACGGCGCCGGTCTGGTCTCGATCGACGACAATCAGGGACTCTATTATCGCGCTGATCTTTCTCTACCCCCCGTAGACGCAGGCTTGTTGACGCAAAAGGGCATTGTCCTGCCTTTCGGTCGACTCTTGGGCAAAAGCAGCGATTTCGATGCGGACGGTCGACCTGAGGTAATTCTATCCGTCGGCGAGTCGGGCGCCGTCGGTCCGATCAAGCTTTTTGAGTGGGACGGGACTGCAATGCAGGAGGTCTTTGCCGCGGCCTTGCCTCTCATTCCGCGCGACGTCGGCGATGCGGACGGCGACGGAGTGCCGGAACTGCTGGCAGGCTACGGCGTCGACAGCTATCTGTTTGCCGGATCCGGCGTCGGCGATTTTCCTTCTCAGCTCAAGGCAATCTGGCGGGGCGACGGGGTTCGTCAGTATTGGGCAGGCCGTATTGCTGATACGGACCGCGACGGCCGTGCAGAGATCATCATGCGCGTCGTGCAGACGAGCGGTGAATCCTTTGATCGCTGGGAAGTGCATGAAAGGAATATGCGCGGCGAATTCGAAACAGCAGCCGTACTTGCCAATCCGACCAAAGGAGAAAATTTCAACGGTGTGCCGCACTGCGAGATTGCCGATTTTGACGGCGACGGCCGCTTGGAAATTTTGCTCGGCGACAGTGACGGCGACGTCTATATTTACGAAAATCGGGGAGACAATACTTTTATTACCGAATGGCAGGATCGTCTGCCTTTGCTCGATGCTGTCGACTATCTCGCGGTCGGCGATTTCGACGGCGACGGCATCAGTGATTTTGCAGCCGGTTGCCATTCGGATCCGAATCTCAATACCGAACACGACTATGATGCGCGGCATTGGTGCGTCCGCGTTTATCTCCATGAGGGCGACAATCGCTACCACGCGGCAGCGGAGCAGCGTATTTTCGGATTCGCCTCACCCCGCAACTATCTCAGCAGCCTCTCGGCCGGTGATCTCGACGGCGACGGCAAAGATGAGCTTTTCGTGACCGCTTTTCCCGACTTTTACATTTTTCGCTATCAGGATAATGAGCTGCAGCCGGTTTACCATCATCTGAACGCGCAGAATGCCGCCGTGCTGTCGGAGGACCTCGATGGTGACGGCCGCAAAGAGCTTTTGCTCGGCGACGGCAGCGAATTGCAGGCAATGATTATGGCTGACGAGGGAGCAGCCCCAGCAGTGCCGGCCGGTCTGTCGGCGCGGCCGCTGGATGAGCATCGCGTCCGCTTGTCCTGGCGCGCAGTGGAAGGTGCGGATTCTTATCGCCTCTATAAGGGCCGCCGGCAGGACAACTTGACTTTAGCGGCGGAGACAGTGCAGACCATCTATTTCGATGAGGATGTCAAAGAAGATTCGCTCTACTATTATGCGGTCCAAGCCGTGGATCTGCAAAAGCAGCCCCCGCACAGTCGCCTGTCCAACACGGTTACCGCACAACCCGGCGTGCGCCCGCAATTGATTTCGGCCGTGTATGAGGCCGCTGCGGCAGTTCGTCTGACTTTTTCCAAAGCCATGGGCGTCTCGGCCAAGGATGCGGTAAACTATCGGCTGAACAGGGGGAGCAGACCGAGCTCGGCAGCAGAAGCCGCAGGCGGCAAAGAGTGGGTCCTTTCTTTTTCTGTCCCTTTGGCCGAAGGTCAATCCCTCATCGAATGCATCGGACTCGCCGACCGCAATGGTGTGCCTATGGATTCGATGAAAAGCTCGGCCGAGTTTTGGGTGCCGGCGCCGACGATTTATCCTTTTCTGCAGCAGGCCGATTTTTCTAATGACGGCATTCGTTTGATATTCAACACGGAAATGATGATCGAATCGCTGAACGATACGGCTCATTATCGCATCAATGGAAAACGCCCCGCGGAGGTGCAGGCGCTTTCCAAACGGGAGTGTATCGTGACTCCGTTGCAACAGCCGGCGGCGGGAGACACTCTGCGGATGACGGTGCGCAACCTGCGCGCTGAAAACGGCAGAACGATTCATCTCGGCCGCGGAGATTCGATTGTGCTTATCGTTCCCAAACAGGATCAGACATCGCGGGGGATCTCTGTTTTCCCCAATCCTTGTCCGGCGACGGCGGAAACCGCTTTCGTCACCTTTGTCGGTTTGTCGGCAGGGGAACAGTTGGTTATTATGACCTCGGAAGGGCACAGGGTGAAGACGCTACGGCAGTCAGAGGCAACCCATTCGCTGAGGTGGGATTTGACCAACGATAAAGGCGAGCGGGTAGCTCCGGGAGTCTATTTGTTTCGCAGCTCCGAGCGTCATCGGTTCGGCAAAGTGGCGATTGTGCGATGAACAAGCCTGTCGTCGGATTAACCGGAACGCTCGGCAGCGGGAAAAGCTTGGCCGCCCAGATGATGCGGGATCGCGGCGCCTGCATCGTGGATATGGATCAAGTCGGCAAATGGGTGGTCGATCATGATCCTATAGTTCGCACAGAGCTGCAACGTGTTTTCGGAGCCGACATCTTTGATGCAGAAGGCCGACTCCGCCGCAGCGAGCTGGCGCAGATTGTTTTCAACGATACTGAAGCATTGGCGCGGCTGAATGCGGCCGTGCATCCTGCCATGGTCAGCCGTGCGGTACAGGAAGTGGAGAAAGCCAAGGGCTTGGGCTGTCGTTGTGTGGTGGTCGATGCTGCGCTTTTATTCGAGTTGGGGTTTGAACGTTATTGCGATTTGACGGTTTTTGTCGATGCACCCCTTCAAGTCTGCCTTGAGCGGGCGGTTCGTTTCAAAGGCTTTAGTCGGGAGCAGGCGTTAGCCCGCATTTCCGCGCAATGGCCGGCGGAACGGAAACGCGCCATGGCCGATCGAGTGCTCGACAACAGCGGCTCCTCGGCAGATTTGGAACGTCAGGTCGATGAATTGATGGATTATATCTGTAAGAACTTCTGATTGTCAACATGAGGGGGGTTCAGAATAGACCAGCGGTCATGGCGGCGCTGAGTCTTTTACTCGGCATGATCGCCGCTAACCGCTTTTGTATACCGACTGCGGCAGCTTGGGGTATTGCCGTCGGCTGCTTTTTCTCCTTACTCTTTGCATACTTTCGGCAAAAGAAACGATGTTTCTGGGCTCTCGGCGTTTTCGCGCTTGGCTCGTTAGGGGTGATTTTGGTCAACCGCCAACACCGATTGCCGTCCTCGTTCGATATAAGTTCCTACGCCGATATTCCACGACTTACGGCATTGGAGGGCGTTGTCTGCTCATTGCCGGAAGAAATCGAAAGCGGCGCAACAGCCATCGTCCAGGTGGACAGCGTATGGATCGACGGCGTCGGTCATTCCGCCTGCGGCCGCTGCCTGGTGCGCTGGTTCTACAGACCGGAGGACCTGCGTTATGGGGACCGCATCGTTGCCCGAGGCAAGTTAAGATTACCCCCCGGCGAGAGGAATCCGGGAGATTTTGATTACCGCCGCTATTTGGCGGCGCAGAAAATCTCAGCGCTTTTTTATGTCGTCTCTCCAAGCGACTTTTTGCGGCTGAGGCGCGGAGAAGGCAACCCTTTTATGCGCTTAATAGTGTCGCCGGTGCAGCGATTTGCCGTCGGATTGATCGATCGTGAGATCGGCGGTCGAGAGGGAGCTTTGCTCAAAGGGCTGCTCTTGGGATTACGGCGAGACATCGATGTCGAGGTTCATGAAGCGTTTGCCGATCTCGGCGTCATCCATGTCCTGGCGGTTTCGGGACTGCACGTCGGATTCGTTGCGGCGCTGCTGATCGGCTTGTTCGGACTCTTTCGCCTGAGAGAGCCTTGGCGGAGTCTTGCGGCATTGGCCGGATTATTTTTTTATGCTGCGCTCACCGGCTTCAAGCCGCCCGTCTTTCGTGCGACGATCATGGCGGCAATTTATTTGACCGGCAGATTGCTGCAAAGAAAAGCCGATCTGTTTAATACCTTGGCCGTCGCAGCAATTATTATTCTGCTCATTGAACCCCTGCAGCTTTTTGAGATCGGCTTTCAATTGAGTTTTGCAGCTGTCCTGGGCATCGGTTTCTTTTACGGCGAGTTAATGCGTCCCTTTGAAAAAAGTATGCGTCGCCTTCAGGAGCAGGGGAGAAGCCTGGTGCGTGCTGCCTTCTCACTGCTCATGGTGTCCGTGTCAGCGCAGATCGCCACGCTGCCGCTGACAATCGCTTATTTCAATCGTATTCCTCTTTATTCTCTGCCCGCAAATCTTCTCGTCGTGCCCACGGTGCAGCTTATCGTCATCTGGGAATTCCTCATGCTGCTTATCGCACCCTTTACGGCGGGGGCCGCTTCCTGTCTTGCCAACCTGCTTTGGCTGGGCTTGAAACTGCTGATTCAACTAGTGCAGTGGGCTGCCGACTTGCCCTACGCTTCTCTTACAGCCGGTTCTTCTTCGGCACCCTATTTTCTCTTGGTCTTGTGCTGCTTTTCTATTTTTTATGCGTGGAGCGGGCGCCGCTGGAGATTTGCAGTAATAGGAGCGGCTCTTGTCGCTTTGAATCTGATCGTTTGGCGTGCCGCAATGGCCCCGCCGCACGGCCTACTCTTGACGTTTCTGGACGTTGGTCAGGGTGACGCAATCCTTCTACAGTTTCCCAACGGCAAGACCATGCTGGTGGATTGCGGCGATCGCACGGAAACCTTTGATGCCGGAAGATCGATTGTCGTACCCTATCTTCGCCGTCAGGGCGTCCATAAACTGCACACGCTGGTGCTGACGCATCCCCACGCCGATCACATTGCCGGAGCCGAGTATCTGTTGCGGCATCTTTCGGTTGGACGCGTCGTTTGGAACAATGTGCCGTCCCTTGACCCCTCTGCAGCGGTTATCGACAGTCTTTTGCAGGCGCTCAAGCTGCCGATCAAACGCCTAAGCGCCGGCGACACGCTGCTGCTGGATGAGGAGGCGGTTGTAATGGTCATGCATCCGCCGCTCCGCAGCGCCGAAGCACCCGTCCAAAATATCAACAACGAATCGATTGTCCTTAAATGCGTCGCTTTCGGCTTTTCGGTTCTTTTGACCGGCGATGCGGAGATCCCCGCCGAGACGGAGATGATCCAATGCTATGGGCCGCTTTTGACTGCCGAAATTCTCAAACTCGGTCATCACGGCAGCGTTACGGCAAGCGGCAAAGAGTTTCGCCGTCTCGTGGCCGCTAAAACCTCGATCGTCTCTGTGGGCAGAGGAAACCGTTTCGGCCTGCCGTCCAGAAAGCTCATGAAGGAGATCAGCCGCGAAAGTCAACTCGTCCGCATGGACGAGAACGGCGCCGTCCAATTTCTCATTCGACCTGAGGGAATTTCTCGCCTGCGCTGACTCGGACTTGGAGCCGCTTGCATCTTGGCGATTCTATCGCTATATTGCCGCAGGCATAACCGAGGAGCATGCGGCATTATCATGAAACTTGCGGGATACAAAAAGATCAGGCTGTTGTCTGCCGGATCGCACTGGTCGCATTTTGAGGCGGTCGATGCCGCCCTGGGCGCCCGCGTATGGTTGTTGGTCTTTAAACTCCCCGCCGAAGATGAGATACTTTCGGCTCTGAAATCGATCGTACGCGAGGCCGCGATCCTGAACCATCCGAATATTCTTACTCCTCTGGATGCAAAACGAATCGACGATGCTCTGGTTTTGGTCTATCCCGTTTTTGCGGGAGAGTCTCTGCAGAGTTTGATTCTGCGCGGTGTTCCTATCGTCGAACGGCGCGTAACTGCGGTTCTAAAACAGGCGGCTGCCGCGCTGCAGTTTGCCCGTATCCGCGGCTTTGCTCATGGGCTGCTTTCGCCGGAGCAAGTTTTCTTGTCCAACACCAGCGATGAGGTTAAGGTGTTCGGCTTCGGCTTGGGGCGTTTTTTGCGCTCAATCGTCCAGTCCATTGACTCCGACAAAACCCTGCCTCCCGTATGCGAAATCGACGACGCCTTTGCTTTGGGTGCATTGGCTTATCAAATGCTTATCGGCAAAATTATCCCCGATCTATCGCCTGAAAAGGCGGCATTTTTGCGGCCGCCGAAGGAGATCAATCCCAAGCTTTCTCAGCCGCTTTCCGATCTCGTTTGCTCATTGATGGACACCGAGGAACATCGTCGGGCGCCGATCAGCCGAGTCGTCGATTTATTGCTGCCTCAGCCCCAGGAGGAAGAACTGGACAAAGCACCTGAAAAAGGGGCGGCGGCATTTCTTACTGAACGATTTGAAAAGCTGAAAAAATATCTGCATATGCGTGGTTCACGCGGAAGATGGGCGGTGATCGTAACCGTTTTGTCTTTGACTATGGTTACCATTCTCACATCCGTTTTGATGCGCTATGCCTCCGGCGGCCTCAAAGGAGCGAATCGCGAGGAATATTTTAAATTTATTCAAGAGGCTGCGGAACCGAATCTTGCTTCCACTGAAAACGAAAAGGAAAAGGAAAATGTGAATCAGGGTGCTCAGCAGACGACTCGTTTACCGGTTGATCCGTTAAAAATCGACGAATCTCCGCTCGAAAAAAGGATAGAAAGAAACAGTGCGGTTTTCGTTTTTCCTCGTCCTCCATTCGCTGACCGTATTCGAATTGACAATGGCGAACTGCAGCCCTTGCCGGCGTCCCTCGAAATTCCTTTCGGTACGCATCGCATTGCCTTTTATGATTCTGAGTTTGGCCCGGTATGGGAAACTATAAGAGCGTTTGACCCCCAATCGGAGAGAACGGTCAGTTTTTCACCGCAGGAGATCGGAATGGGCGAATTGGCGGTGGTGTTGAAAGATGCTGAAAAATACGGCTATGTCTATGTGACCATCGACGGGGAAAGGCAGATAACCACTCCCTGTCGAGTGCAACTTTCCGCAGGCAGGCATCATGTCTGTATTTATAAGCAAAACATCAAAGTCTCTCCGGCAGATACTATTGTGTTGATTACGCCGTTGAAACGGGCAACCATTCCGGCAACGATTATTGAGGATACCGGTCAATAGAAGGGATTATGCATCCGGCGGCTTCACAAAGACTTTTTTCCTTTTTGGGATTTCTTTTCTTCTTTTCTGTTATCGGCTCAGCACAAGAACTTGCGATTGTCGAAACGGTCCCGCGTCCCAACCAGGTCGATGTTTCCGCATTTTCCGACATTCTTCTAAGGTTCAATCGACCGGTTTCTGCAGATTGGCTCAATGAAGGCACCCTCCAAGTCATCGGCGAAAAGTCCGGCGCCGTCGTTGGGACGCTGTCGATTCAGCCTGACGGTCTTGGAGCCGTCTATACTCCGCAGCGGCCGTTTCTCCCCGGCGATCGTGTCGCCGTCATTTTGGTGAAACAGCCTGGACGACCGGAAACACTATTGAAGCAAGGCTACATTTGGGAGTTTTACATCAAACCGGAACGAGGGAGTAGGGAGTTTAAATCGATTCAGACGCAAATCGGCTTGACCCTAACTTCACTCGCGGCTGCAGATTTCAATCAGGACGGCCGCATCGACATTGCGGTTACCGGCCGCAAGGGTACGGCGGATTGGTTAATACTTCTCTATTTTCGCGACGGCCGTTGGGTGAAAGGCGATTCGCTTCTTTTGCCTCATCGGGTAAGACCGCTCTCGGCCGCTGATCTCAACCGCGACGGCACACCCGATCTGGTGCTGGTGCATCGAGGAAGAACCCGCTATTCTCTGCCGCCGCGAATCAGCACGGTCCTTGTCGATCGCGGCCGTCTGGTGCTCGGTCAAACAATCGATCTGCTTTATGCTCAGCTCGGCTATGCCGAGCCGCGCGGCGTCGCCGTTCACGACTATAACAACGACGGCTGGCTGGACATTGCCGTCGCGATCCGCAACGACGATCAGCGCAGCGGCCTGGTTTATCCGAACGACGGCACCGGTCGATTCCCTACGCAGCGTCCGCCCGTCGTTTCCTTCAGCAAAGAAAAATTCGCCGAAAGTATTTTCTGTGCCGACCTTAATCGCAGCGGGTTTATCGATATCGGGTTTGGATATTCTCTAAATCCTGCCAAAGTTGAACTCCATCTTAATGACGGCGCTCTTAACTTGAAGCCCTGGCGCGTGCTTGACAATCTGAGTGCGGACCTGGAGCTGGGGGCGGCGGCAGATCTGACCGGCGACGGCAACGCGGATGTGGTTTTGGGTGATTT
>JAPDQV010000004.1:0-14834 GCA_034505495.1 candidate division KSB1 bacterium
ATCATCCGCACCTGAACAAACTGCGTGAGCGCCGGAAAATTCCGCTTTCGAATTTTCCCGCTTGTCGCCACTGCCGTTACCTGCCCTACTGCACCGGCAACTGCCCGGCCTTGGCCTATTATGAAACCGGCAGACTCGATCATCCTGCTGCGCAAGGGTGTCTGCGTCGCTATTTAGCCGAAGGAGGAAAACTGCCCGATGCATAGATCCCCCCTGCGGGAAATATATTTTTACCTCACCCGCGGCTGTAATTTGAGCTGCCGGCATTGTTGGTTGAGCAAAGCGCCGAGCGGGTCTGAGCATAGAGATTCATTTCTGCCGATTGAGCTCTTCCGCCATGCCGTGGAAGAAGCTCTGCCTTTAGGCCTGCAGCGGGTCAAGCTGACCGGCGGTGAGCCGATGCTGCACCCGCATTTTGAGGAGCTCATCGCTTTTCTACAGGCAAAAAATCTCGGCGTAAACATCGAAACCAACGTGACCTTGTGCACCCCGCAGCAGGCGAAACAATTAGCCGATTTGCGTTCCTGTTTCGTAGCCGTCAGTCTGGACGGCGCCGATGCAGAAACGCACGACGCCGTGCGCAATAAAAAAGGGGCCTTTGAGGAAACTATAACCGGAATCCGGTACCTAACACAAGTCGGAATAAAACCGCAGGTAATTTTTTCTCTTTTTCGTCGCAATGCCGAACAAATCCCCAGGCTCATTCAATTAGCGGAGGAACTGGGCGTTTCGTCTCTCAAATTCAACATTGTTCAGCCCATAGGTCGCGCCCTGCATCTTTACGATCAAAAAGAGACATTATCGGTTGCCGAGCTGATCGAGCTTGGCCGCCGAATCGATATGGTTTTCAGCCGCAGCTCCAAAGTTCCGCTTATTTTCGATTATCCGGCGGCTTTTCGGCCGCTCAGCACCATTTACCGTCAGGGCAACGGCGTCTGCCGCATCGAAGAGATCATCGGCGTGTTGCCGACGGGCGAATATGCGCTGTGCGGCATTGGAGAAAGCGTCCGCGAACTGGTATTCGGCCGGGTCGGCCAAGATCCTCTGGCAAAGATATGGTCGCGCAACAAGATCCTGAAGCGTCTCCACGATCATCTTGCCGATCATCTGCAAGGCGTCTGCAGCGTATGCGTCATGAAAAAGACCTGCAAGGGCAGCTGCATTGCACACAATTATTTCCGCGAAAAAAAACTTTTTGCGCCCTTTTGGTTTTGCCAAGAGGCGTACGAGCAGGGGTTGTTTCCGACTAGCCGTCTGACAAATGTTAAAAAATAGGGTAAAGGAGGAAACGATGAAAAGAGATCATGAAGCGAAAAGATCATACGCAAAAAAATACCAAAAACCGACGATTCTTTATCTCAGCGATCTTGTCGAGGGAAGCGGTGCCTGCACGCTAGGATATTCACATGGATGGGATGATTGCTCTGTGGGCGGTTACGTCACCTCCAACTGTTTTCAGGGCGGGAACGTTATGCCGGGCAGTTGTACACAGGGGAGCACATATGGGTTCTATAGCTGATCTATTAAAGATGCACACTTTAGGCGCTTAAAAGAAAACACAAAGAAATTGACCGATGGTCAATCTGCAGATCAATCGGATTTGATTAGATGATCAAGGCCGCAACGGCCGAGCGCCTTTACTTATTTTTTATTTGTGCTTCTTTTTAATATTACAGCCTGAATGCTCCTACTAAGAACGAGCGGCTATTCGGCGAATTGAATGCCGGGGATTTAAATGAATCAAGATGCGGGACATAAAATGATGGAAAGAACTGTAACACAGGGAGCATTAAAGCGCAAATACCAAAAACCAGAGATCTTTTATTTGGGTGACTTGCCTGAAGGAAACGGACAGTGCACAATTGGCACTTATTACAGCCTGCCCGCCTGCAAAATCGGGCCATATGTCGGTATACCCAGCTGCTCGTATGGAGCAAACTTTACTTCGAATGACTGTTATCTCGGCAGCAGAATCCTGCTTCTAAGTTGAACGAATTTTTGCCGTCTTACACAAACGCATTTAAAGTCAATGGCGAGGCAAAGCGCAGCCGGCGAGAAAAGAGCCTATTTTATTCGCCTGGCAGATGAAAGTCGATGGCTTTTGCAGGCAGCGGATCCGGCGGCGGAAGAAATGGTGAGGCGATATGCATCCGCTCTGGGGCTTTCGGCCGCTGTCGTTTCGAGCGATAAAGAGCTGCAGAGCGCTCATTCCTTGTTCATCCGCAGTGAATGGGCAACCGGACTTTCCGAGCCCGATTCCATCCATCGACCTTCTCATGCTTCTGAACTCGGGGATCTTTTTCTCGCCATGCGCAAGATCCAGCACCAATTCAGTCGCAGCCTTTTGGAAGTCAATCGCGCCGTGCTTCTCCATGGTGCATTGGTCTGTCCGCCGGGCGTGCCTCAGGTCGGCGTGATTTTGTCGGCGCGACGGGGTGTCGGAAAAACGACGGCCTGCCGTCGTTTGCCTCCCGACTGGGAAGCGTTGGCCGACGAAACCGTCCTGGTCGTTCGCGATGCGCAGGGAACTTTTTGGGGGCATCCCTTTCCGACGCTCAGTCGTTTTGCGAACGGCGGCAGCGGCGGCGTTTGGCAAACCGAAAGAGCAGTTCCGTTGGCGGCCGCATTTTTCCTGAAACAGGCGCCGGAGGATCGCCTCGAACCAATCGGTCAGGGACAAGCGGCGGCCTTGCTCACCTGCGCCGCTGAACAAATCTCTTATTGGTTGACCGAATTGCCGCTTGATACCGTACGCATTCTGCGGCAAAAGAGATTTGACCAGCTGTGCCGCCTCGCGCAAAGCGTCCCTGCTTTTGTCCTTCATCTTACCTTGACCGGCCGATTCTGGGAACTCATCGAGCAGGCGCTCGATGAAAAGGTCGTGAGGGATCGGTGAAAAGCTTTCAGGCAGCATTGCAGTCGATGGTGTTACATGCAGCCGCAACCTGCTGAAATTCTAAAGCAATTCGTCGTTTATAGAGGCAGCAGCATGCATCCGCTTCTGCGGGACGGGGATATTCTTCGCATCGCTGCTTACGGCCGGGCACTGCCGCGACGAGGAGATGTGATCCTCTTTTTTTTGCCCGACGAGGATCATGGGATCGTGCATCGGGTTGTGGCAGTGAGAAAAGAAAAAGTCGAAACGCGCGGGGACAATAATCGGCATACGGATCTCGGCTGGATAAAGCGGGAAAACATCGTCGGACGCGTAGTCGAGGCCTTTTCTTCCGATTACGCCGTAACCGTTCACGGCGGGAAAAAAGGGCTGTTGATCCATTATGCTTTGCGGCTTTTTTTGTTTCTGAAAATGGCCTTAAAACCGATTTTGAAACAGGCGGGGTGGTTACAAAAGGGGCGTCGGGTATTCCGAGCGTCTTTAGAGGTTGTTCGATGACCGATCATTGCCCGACGATCGATCGCCGGCATGATGAATCCGCCTTAGCCCGATTCATCGGGCGCAGACCTTAGCCGGCGGATTGATCCGCCGGCAGAATGGCGATGATACGTTCCAAATGTTAAATCACCCGATCATGAATAATCCCGACAACAAATCATCGCCCGGCGATAAATCGTCGGGCTAAATATCGACGGCGGATGAATCCGCCTTGGCCTTAGGCCTTAGCCCGATTTATCGGGCGTACGTTTTAACACGGCGATTTATCGCCGTACGCGCTAAGAACTAAGAACCATGGCGGATGAATCCGCCTTTAGCACGGCAATTTACCGCCGTTGTATAGGGGATTCATCGCCGTGTAAGCGATTTATATCCGTGTATCCGATTCATCCCCGCGCGTCATTCATTTGCGGCACATGCCGCCTTCTGTAAATACAATCCTTCATATCGCAGAAACGGCAGGCATAATCCAACCTCTTCACCTCTTTGCCGATGCCGATGATTCCGCTGACCGATTTGATCGGCGTCATGAGGGCCGAGTCGTTGAGCGATATGCCGCAAAAGCCCTTCGGCAGCAGCGAAAAAAGCTTGTGCTGTTCGTCGACCTTCCAGCCGCAATAGCCGGGACTGTATCGATTGGTGATGTTGAGTCCCAAGGACTTTTGTTCTGCTTCCAAGTAGGCCTGAATCTTGTCCATGGCGGTCTCGACCGCCTCGGAGGCGACGAGGTCCACGGCGTAACCGGCCAAATAGTCGCCGCAACGCATTTTCTCCGCCGCCAGCCGCTCCATCTCCGGACCAATGGTGCAAATGAAAACCGCAACGCTCGTCGAGCGGCGCAGCTGCGCGCCGATGATGCGGCCGATGTCGAATTCCACCTCGGCTACGCGACAACGCTTGTAATCGGACGACAAATCGATGGAGGGAAAAACAATCAAACCGCCGACGGGGTGAAGCAGCTGTTCCGCCGCCGCCAATGCGTCGTCGACGGCGTGCGCCGTCGGCGCAAAGTCTTGCTCTCCGCCGATGATTTCCAGAATCCTGTTTCGTTCAGGCAACGCCTCCTGCGGCAGGAGGCTGAACCGGAAGGCCTCTCCACTGTTCTGCAGTCGGGCGACATTCATGCCGCATACCTGCGTACCGCCGCGGCAATGGCGCGAATATGCTCCGGCGTGGTGCCGCAGCAGCCGCCGATAATATCCGCCCCTGCCTCAATGAGCGCCGGCACCAGATCGGCCATCATGGAGGGAGTTTCCGGAAAGACCGTTTGATCGTCGATCAAGATGGGCGCGCCGGCATTGGCGTGCACAACGATGGGTACCTGCGGCGCCGCAGCGCGCATCTGACGGACAATGTCCACCATCTGCGCCATGCCGTTGCCGCAGTTGGTGCCGATCATGTCGGCGCCGGCAGCCAGGGCCGCCGAGGCGGCTTCTGCAGGCGACACGCCCATCATCGTGCGGTATTCGTTCTGCGAAATTTTGTTGAAGGTAAAAGTGCAGATGACGGGCAAGCGCGTATTTTCTTTGGCTGCTTTTACGGCTATCGTCGCCTCATCGATCGCGGTAAAGGTCTCGCAAATGACCGCATCAGCGCCGCCGCGCTCCAAGGCTTGCGCCTGCACGCGGAACGCTTCATACAGTTCCTCTTCGCTTACATCGCCCATCAAAAGAATCTTGCCGCTCGGGCCGATGGAACCCAGAACGCCGTGCTCCGTGCCGGCCGCTTGCCGCGAAATTTCGGCAGCTTTTTCGCTCAATTCCGACGCCCTGTCACTAAATCCGTAATGCGCCAATTTAACCGCGTTGCCGCCGAAACTGTTGGTTTCGATGACGTCCGCGCCCGCTTCGATGTAACTGCGGGCGATGTCGAGCACGGCTTCGCGGTGAGTCACATTCCAGAGTTCCGGGCACTCACCCGGCTGCAGTCCTTTGTGCTGCAGAAACGTTCCCCAGGCGCCGTCGGAAACCAGCCGCCGCTTGGCGTTCAGGGCCGCCAAGATGTCCATAGCTTTCCCCTCTAATCAGTCTTTCAGGCCACTTTTTTGTTGAGAAATTCGACGGCACCCTGCGGATCGGGCGAATAGCCGTCGGCGCCGATTTTATCCGCAAACGCCTGAGTGACCGGAGCGCCGCCGATGATGATCGGCGTTTCCGGATGCTTTTCCTTGATCGTCCGGATGACCTTTTCCATGTTCACCATGGTGGTGGTCAACAAAGCGCTGATGCCCACCACGCAGCCTGGGTGTTCATCCACCGCCTTGAGAAATTTTTCCGCCGAGACATCGGTGCCCAAATCGATGACTTCAAAACCGCCGCCTTCGGCCACCATGGCCACCAGGTTCTTACCGATGTCGTGCAGATCCCCGGCGACCGTGCCGATGACAAAGGTGCCTTTTCGTTTTACTTCACCGGATTGAAAGTAGGGTTTCAGGTGATTCATGGCTGCGGTCATGGCCTTGGCCGACATCAGCAGCTCCGGCACAAACGCTTTATTCTCGCTGAATTTTTTGCCGATCCGGTCCATGCCCAAAATGCAGCCCTGCAGCACCTCGTCGGGACTGCAGCCGGACTGCAGCGCCGCAGCCGCCAGTTCGTCGGCGCCGTCCTGTCCCTTTAGGTCCGGCGGCCACGGAGCATCCCGATTTACTTTGCCTCGTTCCACGCATAACGCCAGTTTTTCAACCCATTCATTCACAGCTGAACTCCTTTGTTGACTGATGTATGTTGTCCTACAACGCTAAAGCATGCGATTGTGCATGCAGGTTGGCATGCGGCGTACCATCGGGAATTTCGCAGCCGGCGGCGCTGAAACAGCGCGGACCGCCGTCGGCGATACAGCGCCGCACGGCCTCTTCGACCTGTTGCGGCGTTCCCTGCAGCATGACCGCCACCGGATCAAAGTTGCCGCACAACGCCGGTCCGTTCGATTCATACACTTGCGCGGCATGCCGAAAATCGACCATCCAATCCAAATCGACAATGTCGGCGCCTGAGGCAGCCATGCCCTCCAGCAGATGAGTTGTGTTGCCGCAGATGTGCAGCCGAGCGGTTCCGCCGGCTTTGTGTACCGCGTCGAAAATGCGCTGCTCGTACGGAAGAGCATACTGAGCATACCAGTCGGCGGAAATCTGCGAGGCGACCGCATCGCCGAGGCCTATCAGATCGGCGCCGGCTTCCATCTGCGCCTTGGCAAAAAGAATTTCCTGTTCGCAGCAGAACTCCAGCAGGTCCGAAACCCACTCCGGCCGTTCAAAGATGTCCATCATCAGCGTGCTCACGCCGCGCAAATCGGCGGCTTCCGCCAACGCCCCTTCGACCCATCCCATGATCGGAACTTGACCGCCCACCCGTTCGCGGAAAAGCCGAATCGCTTCGAGCCGATCGTTCATCCGTCTGCCGTCTTCCGGCCGGACCAGTTTTAGTTTGTTCAAATCGGACGGATCTTTTAACAGCGGCTCGGTTGCCAGCGGCAGAGCATCCTGAGGAAATTCGACCTTAAGCCCCAAGTCGTGGGCTTCGCGATAAGGGTCGGAAATCGCCTGAGCAATATCGACCTGAAAGGCTTCAATAACGGCCAAATTGGCGTCGACCAACACGCGATAATCCAAATAATAATCGCGCAGTTCCGCATGAATGAAATGCGCCCCGAACTGCATAAAGATGTCGAAATTGGGAACCCGATCAACCGGTAAACCCTTTAAGCGGTTTCGAAACCGTTCATAGGAGTTCATGACCGTCTTCCTTGCGGATTTGTACTCGTTTACATCATCTCATCTTCGCGCACTTGATCGATGAGCTGCGGCACCTGTTGCGGCGTCACTTTGCTGTAGACCTTGCCGTTGATGGTCACCACCGGCGCCAAGGCGCAGACGCCGAGGCACCGGCTGCTTTCCAGGGAAAAGAGCAGGTCGGAGCTCGTTTCTCCCAGGTCGATTCCCAGTTCCGAGCGAAAAGCGTCCAACACCTTGTCGGCGCCTTTGACGAAACAGGCAGTTCCCAGACACACCGACACGGCATATTTCCCCGCCGGCCGCAGTCGGAAAAAGTGATAAAAGGTCGCAACGCCGCTGACCACCGAGGTGGGCACCTGCAGCCGCTGCGCCACTTCGTACATGTGCTCTTTGGATAAGTAACCGTATTTTTCCTGCACTTTGTGCAGGACGGCAATCAAATAGCTGTCCGGATGTTCTTTTTCCAGACAGGTCTCGATAAAACGAACGATTTCCGGGTCCAGTGTCGGCTTATTCATCACTTGATCCCCTTTGGTTCACGGGCAGTATACGTGGTGTGGAGAAGCTCGTGCGCCTTATGACTGCCCGGTTCGCCCAAATATTCTTCGTACAGTTTGAGAATGTAGGGGTTTTCATGTGACTTGCGCACCGTTTTGGCCTCGTCGATCGAATAGAGAGCGCCGGCACGCAGTCGATTGATCTCTTTGTCCAACACATAATAGCCGGGCGGAGGGTAAGGTTGGCCGCCGCCGCCGATGCAGCCGCCCGGACAGGCCATAAGTTCTACTAAATGATACTGCTTTTCGCCCGCCTTGACTTTTTCCAAAATCGTTTTGGCATTGTTCAAGCCGTTGGCGACGGCCACATTGAGCTCATATTCGCCGAATCGAATCGTCGCCTCGCGCAGCCCTTCGACGGCGCGCACCTGCGTAAAGTTGAGATCCGTCAGCGGCTTCCCCGTCAACTTTTCAGCGGCGGTCCTCAAAGCCGCTTCCATCACGCCGCCGGTGGTGCCGAACAAGTCCGCCGCACCGGTCGAAAAGCCGAGCGGCAGATCGAACTCCCCATCCGGCAGCCGCGTAAAGTCGATGCCGTAAGCCTTGATCATCCAGATCAGTTCGCGCGTTGTCAGCACGGCGTCGGTATACGGATACCCTTCAGGCGCAAAATGCTCCGGCCGTTCGATTTCGAACTTTTTGGCCACGCAGGGCATGATGCCAACCACGTAAATGGACCGAGGATCTATGCCCCGCTTTTCCGCATAGTAGGTTTTGAGCATCGTCGACAGCATCTGCATGGGCGACTTGCAGGAGGAGGCATTGGGGATGAGTTCTGGATAGAAATGCTCCATGAACTTGATCCAGCCGGGCGAGCAGGAGGTCAACAGCGGCAGATTCTCGCCTTTTTTCAGCCGTTCGGCCAATTCGTTCGCCTCTTCGACAATGGTCAAGTCGGCGCCGAAATTGGTGTCGAACACCGCATCGAAGCCCAGACGCCGCAAGGCGGTCACGGTCTTGCCGGTGCAGGGAGTCCCCGGCGGCAGGAAAAAGCCCTCGCCGATGGCGGCACGGATGGCGGGCGCAAGTTGGGCAATGACGATCTTGTTCGGATCGGCCAACGCATTCCAGACCCTTTCGGTATGCGGCTTTTCCAAGAAAGCGGCCGTCGGACAGACGTTGATGCAGACCGAATCCGCCATGCCGTCTTCGAATGCCGGCGCCACTACCGTATGAAAGCCGCGGTGCAGCTGACTCAAGTTATGGATGCCCTGTACCTCGGAACAGACGCGAACGCAACGACGACAGAGAATGCACTTTTCGGCGTTCCGGATCACCGAGGCGCTCGAAGACTCGATGGGGTGCTGTTTGCGCCTGCCCTCATAAAGCCGTTCGCGTACGCCGAGACTGTAGGCCAGGTTCTGCAGCTCGCAGTTGCCGTCGCGCTCGCAGGTTTGGCATTCCATGGGATGATTATCGAGGATCAATTCCACAATGTCCCGACGCGCCATGCGAATCTCGGGCGAGTTGGTGCGGATGCGCATGCCGTCCCACACCTTGGTCGAGCAGGAGGTGATGTACTTGTTGCTGCCCTCCACTTCGACGATGCAGACGCGGCAGGCGCCCTCGACGGAGAGATCGGGATGATAGCACAGCCGCGGAATGCGGATGCCGATCTGCTCCGCCGCCTGCATGATGGTCGTCTCTGCCGAAACGGTCAGCTTTTCATCATCGATATATATTTCAACGTTCTTCATATGCCAAGCTCACCTTGTCGTTTCTATGTCTTTTGTTACAATTTGGCAACGGCGTTGAACTTGCAGACATTGAAGCACTCGCCGCATTTGATGCATCGGCTCTGATCGATGACGTGCAGCTGCCGCGGTTTGCCGCTGATGCAGGCGACCGGGCAACGCCGCGCGCACAACGTGCAGCCCGTACACTTGTCGGTAATCTCGTAGCGGATCAGCTTGGCGCACCGATGCGCCGGACATCGCTTTTCCACCACATGGGCGACAAACTCGTCACGGAAATTCTGCAGCGCGCTGAGGACCGGATTGGGCGCCGTCATTCCCAAGCCGCACAAGGAAGATTTTTGCACGACCCGACCGAGTCGCTCCAGCTTGTTCAAATCTTCCAGCGTTCCTTCGCCGTCGGCAATTCGCTCCATGATCTCGAGCATGCGCAGCGTTCCTTCACGGCAGGGAACGCACTTGCCGCACGACTCGCTCTGAGTGAACTCGAGAAAATATTTGGCGGTCTGCACCATGCAGTCGGTTTCATCGAGCACAATCATGCCGCCGGAGCCCATAATCGAACCTAGAGCCGCCAGGGCTTCGTAATCCACCGGCGTATCGAGCTTGTCCGCCGGAATACAGCCGCCGCTCGGGCCGCCCGTCTGCACCGCTTTCAGCTTTCGGCCGTCCGGTATGCCGCCGCCGATGTCGAAAATAACCTCGCGCAGCGTCGTTCCCATCGGCACTTCCACCAGACCGGTGTTGTTGACCTTGCCCGCCAAGGCAAAGACCTTTGTGCCCTTGCTCTTTTCCGTGCCGATGCGCGCAAACCAGTCGGCGCCGTAGAGAATGATGGTCGGCACGTTTGCCCACGTCTCGACATTGTTGATGACGGTCGGATGTCCCCACAAACCGGACTGGGTGGGATAAGGCGGCCGAATGCGCGGCTGACCGCGTTTGCCTTCAATCGAGAGCATCAGGGCTGTCTCTTCGCCGCAGACAAAGGCGCCGGCGCCCAAACGGATTTCGATGTCGAAATCGAATCCCGAATTCATGATGTTTTCGCCGAGCAGGCTGTTTTCGCGCGCCGTGCGGATCGCCTTTTCCAACCGCTCGATGGCCAGCGGATATTCCGCCCGCACATAGATGTAGCCCTGATGGGCGCCGATCGCAAAAGCGCCGATGGTCATGCCTTCGAGAATAATGAACGGATCACCCTCCAAGGCGCTGCGGTCCATAAAGGCGCCGGGATCGCCTTCGTCCGCATTGCAGACGACGTAGCGGATCGGATCGTCATTGTCGGTGACCGCATTGCGCCATTTCAGGCCGGTCGGATAGCCGCCGCCGCCTCGGCCGCGCAGTCCGGACTTTGTGATTTCCTGAATCACCCAATCCGGATCTCCAAGATCCAGCACTTTCGCCAAGGCTTCATAGCCCTTATTCATCACATAGTCGACGAGGCTTTCCGGATCGATAAGGCCGCTGTTGCGCAGCGTCAAGCGCGTCTGCTTATTGAAAAACGCCACGTCCCCGTAAAGCGAAAAAAACTGTTCCGTGATGAAATCGGCGTGCGTTCGGTATCGTTCGGCAATCTTTTTCTCAATCAGATGCGTGCGCAAAATTTCGATCAATTCGCCGCGTTCCTGAAAAGTATAGAGCGTCTTTTCCGGGAAAATCATCATCACCTGCTGTCTGCCGACCCGCTCGGGCGAACAAAGCCCAAAGCAGCCGCTGCCGAAGACGCGAACGGTGCCCTCCTCAATGCCGATTTCCTCGAGCGCTGCCTCGATTTGCTTTTCAGGATTGTCCTTTCCGCCAAGACAATTTTCAGATGAACAGACGGTAATCACGTAATCATATCGGTTTTTCGTCTTTTTATCAAGGACGAACTCGGGAACCGTTCGCCCTCCGAGAACATGCTCCTGAAAGATGATCTGCACGCGTTCCGGCGTGACCCGTTCATATTTGATCGGAATCTGACCCGGTACGAAGACGCCGACGATCGGCTCGCGCGCACAGCGCCCGGTGCAACCGGTCTGCTTGACCAAAATGTCGTCTCTGCCGGAAGCGCGAATGAGCTTCTGAAATTCCCGCATCACCATGTCGCTACCGGCGGCTTTTTCACAAGTGGCCGAGCCGACTTGAACAATGATCTTTTCCTTTAAACCACTCTGCTCTCTTCGCGCCAACATATATTGACGCATCGCCTCGTAGTAGGCTGTTGCAGCTCCCATGAAGACCTCAACAATACATCACATCCGATAATTGTTTTTGAAAAATAATAAACAACAATCATTCAAACAATAAAAATATAGAATGAGCTGCTTCGCAATCCTTGACTTTAATCAAGAAGAACCTTAGG
Organism: candidate division KSB1 bacterium; assembly: GCA_034505495.1. Lineage (NCBI taxonomy): Bacteria > Pseudomonadati > Candidatus Zhuqueibacterota bacterium. The sequence continues at coordinate 11,723 of JAPDQV010000004.1, forward strand.
TTAATGGCAAATTGTACCGGTTGTTGAGCGCGGTGGGATTCTAACCTATCAAAATATCAAGGAGATCGTCGCATGTACCAGGCTGATCCCGATCGTTATTCAATGATGAAATACAATCGCTGCGGCCGAAGCGGACTAAAGCTGCCTGCCGTTTCCCTGGGGTTATGGCATAATTTCGGAGGCGTCGATGTGTTCGAAAACGGCCGCGCCGTGCTACGTCGCGCTTTCGACCTCGGCATTACTCATTTTGATCTGGCAAACAATTACGGCCCGCCTCCGGGCTCGGCGGAAGAGATGTTCGGCAAAATGCTGGCAACGGATTTCAAACCTTATCGTGATGAACTTATCATCTCCACAAAAGCCGGCTATTACATGTGGCCCGGCCCTTACGGCGAATGGGGTTCGAAAAAGTATCTGATCGCCAGCCTGGATCAAAGTCTTAAGCGTATGGGATTGGACTATGTCGATATTTTCTACTCACACAGACCGGACCCTGAAACGCCGATCGAAGAAACCATGGCGGCGCTCGATCTGATCGTTCGGCAAGGCAAAGCGCTCTATGTCGGCATTTCCAACTATTCGGTCGAACAGACCCGCCAGGCAATCCAGGCTCTGCGCAGCCTCGGCACGCCGCTGCTCATCCATCAGCCCAAGTATTCCATGCTGGTGCGTTGGGTGGAGGATGGACTGCTGGATCTGCTCGAAAAAGAGGGCGTCGGCTGCATTCCGTTCTCGCCTCTGGCGCAGGGACTGCTGACCGATCGGTATTTGAACGGCATTCCGCCCGACTCCCGTGCGGCCAAGCCGTGGGGCTTTTTGAAAAAAGAGGAAATCAGCGAGGACTTGATCCGAAAGATCAGGAAGCTGAATGCGCTTGCCGCAGAAAGAGGACAGTCCCTGGCGCAAATGGCTCTGGCCTGGGTGCTGCGCAAACCGCAGGTGACCAGCGTTCTCATCGGCGCGGGAAATGTGTCCCAGCTCGAAGCCAACGTCGGCTGCCTGAACAACTTGTCCTTTTCGCAGGAAGAGCTGCAAAAAATCGAAGAGATATTATCGCAATAAAGCCTCTTGTCGCCGGTGGCTCTAATTGGGAAAAGCTGAGATCCATTTTTGACGTTAATATTTTTCATGTTTTTTATTCAAGGAGGATGCCATGAAAAAGCTTTGGACTTGCGTGGGCGTTGGGGTGAGTCTGATGCTTCTTGTCCCGGCCCGGGACCTCGCCGCCGCCCCTAAAGAACGCTTCGAAGCCGTGGTGTACATGACTTCGCAATCTCCGGAAGAATATTTGGAATACCATGGTCCCATCGTCTTCTTCCCTCTGGAACAACCGGACGAAAACTTTCCCACCATTATCGTCGATGAAAACAAAACCTTCCAAACCATAGAAGGCTTCGGCGGCGCGTTTACCGATGCCACGGCGGTCATTTACTCGCTGCTCTCACCCGAGCAGAAGCAGGAATTCATCAAAGCCCATTTCGACCCGATCGAAGGCAACGGCTACACGCTTTGCCGCACGACCATTCACAGCTGCGACTATTCGGATGAAATGTACACCTATGACGATGTGGAAGGCGACGCGGAGCTGAAGCATTTTTCGATCGATCATGACCGCAAGCATCGACTGCCTCTCATTCAGGCGGCTTTAAAGGCGGCCGGCGGAAACATAAAGATTTTCGCCTCTCCCTGGAGTCCTCCGGCTTGGATGAAAACCAACAACAACATGCTCTACGGCGGCAAGCTAAAACCGGAGTATCGGCAAACTTGGGCCGATTATTTCGTCAAGTACGTCAAGGCATACGAAAAAGAAGGCATCCCCATTTGGGGGTTGACGGTGCAAAATGAACCTTTGGCCGTTCAGGTGTGGGAATCCTGTATTTTTACGGCCGCAGAGGAAAGAGATTTTGTGCGCGATTATCTTGGACCGACTTTGAAAAAGAACGGACTGGCGCACCTCAAGCTGATGATCTGGGATCATAACCGGGGCATCATGTACCAACGCGCCAAAGTCGCTTACGAAGATCCCAAAGCATCCCAATACATCTGGGGGATGGCTTTCCACTGGTATGTCGGCGATCACTTTGACAATGTACGCATGGTTCATGATGCTTTTCCGGACAAGGGTTTGCTGTACACCGAAGCGGGCATCGGCGGCAGCTGGAACGACGCCTTTCGTTTGGCCAAGAATATGATCATCGACTTGAACAATTGGGCGCAGGGATATGTTTATTGGAATATGCTGCTCAATGAAAACGGCGGACCGCGTCATGCGGGCGGGGAGTTCAGGGGCGAAAATGTCGTGACCTTTAACACTCGCACGAGAAAGTTGATCTACAGTCCGACCTATTACATGTTCGGGCATTTTTCACGCTTTGTCAAACCCGGCGCCAAGCGCATTGCCTGTACCTCCAGCAGCGACGATTTTATTGCGACGGCGTTCATCAATCCGGATGGCAGGGTGACGGTGATCGTGCTGAACCTTTCCAACGCGGACAGAGATTTTCAGGTGTGGGTAGAAGGAAAGGCGGCCCGATGGCATAGTCCGGCCAAAGCGCTGACGAATCTGGTCTTTTAGATTGAGCGGAAAACGGCGCATTTCAGCAGTCGGAATAAAGAATTCGTCCGGCGACGCAATACGCCGTTCCGAAATGTCTGTGCAGGCAGGCGGAACCGTCGGATTTTGCTGCCGGAAAGCAAAAAGAAATGGATGAACTCATCGGCTTCTCATGCAGCGGCGAAACTAATCAGCCCGCATCGAAAAAAGAGTCGACGAAAGTGCTGCGGGATCGTCGACCTTGTCTCCTTTCATCAGCCGATCAAAAGAGAACCGCTCCGCTGCAGCCTGCCGACTTGACGGCTCGGTAGTCGACGACACTCTCGGCCTCGGCAACAAAAAAGCATGGCAAACCGACTGGTCGAAAAGTCTCCGTCAACTCAGCACGTACTCGCGCGCCAACCGGCAAAAGTCGTCGATTTCCTGCTTTTGTCGTGCGTCGTCCCACCCCAGCTCCTGGGCCATTAAAACAGCGGTTTTGGGCGCGATTTCGGCCGCTGCCCGAGCGTCGAGAATCAGAGCCCGCGTGCGGCGAGCGAGCACATCCTCCAAGGTGCG
>JAPDQV010000004.1:14844-54620 GCA_034505495.1 candidate division KSB1 bacterium
ATCTCTTCGCGTACCGCCCAAACCACCTCCGCTGCCGTATAAGGCAAATTAGGATGAAGCCTTTCAGCAAGCCGCGCATCGTTCTGCATCAGTTTCTGAATGCCGAGGGCATCGGTGCCGTAATAGTGCAGCGGATCGTTGACATCGAACGTCTTCAGCCAGCCGTGAATGCGCATGTCCTCGGTCTTGCAGGGTCGCTCTTCGAGTCCGGCAAGCTGTGCTGCCTGATCGATGACGTCCTGACCCATCTTGCGGTAGGTCGTCCATTTGCCGCCGGTGATGGTGACCAGTCCCGACTTGGAAATGAGAATGGTGTGATCGCGCGAGAGCGCGGCGGTGTTTTTAGCGTCGCCCGAGCGCACAAGCGGACGCAGACCGGCAAAGACGCACAGCACATCGGAGGGCTGCGGATCTTTGGTCAAATAACGCGCCGCATGCACGAGCAGGAATTCGATTTCTTCCGGCAGCGGCCGCGGCTCGAGCGAAACCTGCTCAACCGGCGTGTCGGTCGTGCCGACGATCACGCGGTCGCGCCACGGCACGGCAAACAGCACGCGGCCGTCATCGGTGTGCGGCACCATAATGGCCGAATCGCCGGGCAGAAATTCTTTGCCGAGCACCAAATGCACCCCTTGACTCGGAGCGATCATTTCGGGAACATCGTTGTCGTCCATCTTTATGACCTGATCGACAAACACGCCCGCGGCATTGACCACGACTCGGCCGTAAATCTGGTGCTCGCGATCGGTTTCGAGATCGCGCACAACCACACCGCTGACCATCGCGCCGGACTTTAGCAGTCGCTCGACGCGCATGTAATTGACGGCCGTGCCGCCCAAGTCAAAAAGCGTCTGCGCCAGATTGATCGCCAGTCGGGCGTCGTCGAACTGGCCGTCGAAATAGATGACGCCGCCGAGCAGACCTTTCGGTTCGATGGTCGGCAGCCGTTCCAAGGTTTCCTCTTTGGACAGCCACTTCGAAGGGCCGAGGCCGAGCTTTCCGGCCAACATGTCGTACATTTTCAGGCCGATGCCGTAGAACGGTCCCTCCCACCAGTCATAGTTGGGCACAACGAAGGATTGATGACGCACCAAATGCGGAGCATTCTGCACCAACAGGCCGCGTTCGCGCAGCGCTTCGAGAACCAGAGAAATATTGCCCTGTTTCAGATAGCGCACGCCGCCGTGAACCAGCTTGGTGCTGCGGCTGGACGTGCCTTTGGCAAAATCGTGCTGTTCGAATAATACGGTTCGATAGCCTCGTGAAGCCGCTTCGACCGCTGCTCCAAGGCCAGTTGCCCCGCCGCCGATGACGATCACATCCCAGTAGCCGTCATAGTTTTCGATAATATCTATTGCCTGCTGACGATTCACCTTGACCTCCGCTTTATAAAAATCAAAACAATACGATGAGCGTTAATTTAGACTTTAATGACGAGCTTTATTGAGAACCGCACAAAAGCGCTTTCAACCGTTCGGAGACCAGTTGCCGATTGGCCTCCTGCCAATAAAGTATTTCTATAGCGCAATTCGGGCAGAGCGCTTGCCAAAACGGCAAGGCTCGCTGCTGCACCACCAGGCAAGTCTTTAATGGAGATGACAATAGTTCTTTAATAGCATCACAATATGCTGTACAACGCTGCTCGATCACTCCCAATTCGTCCACGACAAAAAGATCCGGGGGGTTTTTAAGATTATTGTAGATAAACTCCGCAGCCTTTTCGAAAACTCGCAGATCGATACGGAAACGATCGAAATCGGGTGTATCGGACAACTCGGCAAAAATGCATACCTCGGGTTCATTGCCGAAACGAAGGCCGTAGCCGCTGATTTTTTCGTCACGCATCAGCCTCAAAGAAAAAATGCCGACATAGTCTAGATCGAGGCCTTTCAGAAAAGCATGGATGAATGTGCTTTTGCCCGTTCGGCGCTCACCGGTAAAGAAGACATTTTGCAAAGCTTACATTCAAACTTTTTGAATAGGAAGCGGTAAAAGACCGCGCTTACGCAGTCGATCGACAAAACCGTACGTCAAGAAACCCGTGCTAAAGCCGACCAAAAAATAAAAGATCAACATGACGAAAATCAAAATTAACCCGTCCTGGATTTTCATACCGAACAACATTTTTCCCGCCTGCACAATTCGGCGATAAGCATCCAGGGGAGCAAGTCCCATAAACAGCGGCATGGAAAGAAAAGGATGAAAGAGAGTGTAGGAAACGCCTGCGCCGGCTGCAACGGCAATTCTCTTTTGCGAGGGGAGCGGTTTCCAATAGACCGCCTCGATAATCAAAGATTCGATCATAATGGCTACGGCCACGGAGGCGGCAATACCGCCGATCAAAAGGAGCTTTAAAAAAACAGCTACCGCACCCATCAACAACGCAGAGCCGCGCAAGGCTGTGGTCATGCGCGCGACCGTCTGAAAAATGATTCCCAAAGACATCATCAAAAGACCGGCAAAGGGCAAATCCACGGCATGTAGTAGGGTACCTAATTGCACTTCCGTAATACCCCATAGAGTTCCAAAGATGGCAATAATGATAAAAGATTTTCTCATTTATTAAAAGATGGTCATCTGTGTTCGCGGCATTGCTTGCTATTATAATCGCCAGTATTATGATAAAACCATTATATGTCCTCAATTATAACATATACCACCTGCATCGGTCCATGGACGCCCTCGACGCGGACAAGCTCGATATCCGAAGTGGCGCTGGGGCCGGTGATGAAATTGATGGAACTCGGCATATCTTTGTTGCTCATGCTTTGAATCGCTTCGAGCGCCTGAGTCAGCCGCGGCCGAATGATACTTTGCGGTACCACATAAATCGTTGCCGGCGGCAGCAGAGTAACGGAGCGACCGACGCCGCCGCGGCTGAACACCGCCACCGTGCCGCTTTCGGCAACGGCCAAGTCGGCCGCTGCAACCCCGACTGACGCCCTTTCGGCACGCATGACCGCTTCCTCGCGCGAAAGGTCAGCCTCCCATACTTCAACGGGAACATAGCTGCGCAAATAGGCGGCCGTGTTCAAATCGCGAAAAAGCGGCTGATCCGCCAACAGGCAGCCGCCGGCGCCTATTCCGGCAATCACCTCGGCCAAAGAAGCATTCAGCCGCTCCCGCGCCGTCTCGATCACCCTCACGCTGACGGCGCGACTGTTCGCAATAAACGCCTGCGTCATCTCTTCTTGATTCAAGCCAGGCATGATTCTCTGTCGGAACTCTATGCCGGGTGTGGTCCAGGCCGGAGGCTGCGGTCTTTCTCGCCCCAACACCGAGCCAATTCGACGAATGAACTCATGGCGATCCATTAGTTTCCCTCCTGCGCTCGGTGTTTTTTGTACCAGTCGCGAAAACGGCGCGTTGGAATTTTCATCAGGCGGCGGCTCTTGGTCCAGCCGCGCAAGGGCCCGATTCTCGGCGCCAGATTGGCCAAAAAGGCGGCTTTTGTCGCCGTCCGATAAATGAACGGGCTGCCCAAGGCCGTCGCAGCGCTCCCGAACACGGCATCTTCCAGCCGACTGTTCAGCCTGAGTTCTTCGGCGATCCTGCGGCGGTGTTCAAAGATCAATTTATGCAGCGGAATCTTGACCGGACACACCTCATCGCAGGCGCCGCACAGCGAGCAAATCTTGACGATCTCTTTGAAAGCCGGATAACCTCCCAGCGCGGGCATCAACGCGGCGCCCAAAGGGCCGGGATAGAGTGCCCCGTAGCCGTGTCCGCTGATATGTCGGTAAGCGGGACATTCCAGCATGCAGGTGCCGCAGCGGATGCAGCGCAAAACGTCACGAAACGGGCTCCCCAGCACCTCCGACCGGCCGTTGTCGACGATAATGATATGGATCTCATCCGGGCCGTCCAAATCATTTGTACGCCGAGGGCCGGTCAGCAGCGTCATGTAAACCGATGCACGCGAACCGACCGCCGAACGCGGCAAAAGCGTCAACAAAACATCCAGATCAGACAGCGTCGGCACCAGGCGCTCCATACCCAAAAAGACCAGCTGTGTCTTTGGCAACGTGGTGACAAATCGACCGTTGCCTTCATTGGTCACCAGGACCAATGTGCCGGTTTCAGCAACGGCAAAGTTGCAGCCGGTAATGCCGACGTCCGCGCTCAAGAATTCCTGGCGCAAGACGCCGCGCACAAAACGCGTCATATTCTCCGGAGCGGCGTCTCCGGAATATCCTTTCTTTTCCGCTAAAACTCGGCGAAATCGCTCTCTGTCTTTATGCAATGCAGGAATGACGATATGTGACGGCTTGTCGGCGTTATCAATTTGCAAGAGGTATTCACCCAAATCGGTTTCAATCACTTCCACGCCGATTTCCTGCAGCGCTTCGTTGAGGCCGATCTCCTCGGTCACCATTGACTTGCTCTTGGCCGCCTTGCGCGCTTTTTTTGAACCAAGGAGTTCCGCGGCGATGCGGTTCGCCTCCGCCGCATCGTCGGCAAAATAGACTCGGCAACCGGAAGCTTCGGCCTGCGTGACGAAACGATCGAGATAAAAATCGAGATGATCAAGGGTATGGGCGCGAATCTCAGCTGCAGCTTCCCGCCACGAGTCGATGTCGCCCAGCTCGGCAAATCGGTCCTGCCGCTTTCGGTTAATCAGGTCCTGCGCAGCAGCAATCGAGGCGCGCATAAAGCCGTCGCTCAAAGCACGACGAATTCGCTTTTTTAACGGCAATCGACTGGTTTGCAGACTCATGGCATTCAGCTCTCCTCAACAGCTCCGCCTATCAAGCAGCAGCGCGGCAAGTCAACACCTCGACGATGTGCATGACGCGGATGGAGTGTCCCTCTTTGCGCAGTCTCCCCTCGATGTTCATCAAACAGGCGTTGTCGGCGCCGATGACCAGATCAACCCCTGCTTCAACCAGATTGCGCACCTTCTCCGCCACCATGGCGCCGGAAAGATCGGGCATCTTGACGGAGAACGTACCGCCGAAACCGCAACATTTTTCCTGTCCTTTGAAAGGCACCAATTCCAAACCGCGCACATGCGCAAGCAACTTAAGGGGCGGCTCCTTCACTCCCAGTAGTCGAGTCATGTGGCAGGAGGGATGATAGGCTGCCCGCGCATGAAGCTCGGCGCCAAGATCCATGACGTGAAGGCGATTGACGATGAAATCAGTAATTTCAAAGGTCTTGTTCGCCAACACTTGCGCCCTGCTTTGCCATTCATCTTCGCCTTGAAAGAATTTGGGAAACTCTTTGACCTGGAGAACGCAGGAGCCGCTCGGCGACACAATTGCCTCGCAGTCGTCTTCGAGAAGCGCGTCGATCAACAGCCGCATGCTCTTTTTCGCTTTTTCCACGTAACCGGTGTTGGTCAACGGCTGACCGCAGCAGGTCTGCTTGGGATTAAAAACAACACGGCATCCGAGCCGTTCGAGAAGCTCGACCGATTTGATTCCAACCCGCGGCAGCACAATGTCTGTTATACATGTGGCAAAGAAGGAAACCTTCATAAAAGAGTCATCCTCTGTTTATACTGCAAATTAGATAATAGTCTGCTGAGATGCAAGCTTGTTGTTGATCCAGATTTCCATTTGCTTTTAGGCGGGAATCTCATAAATTGCCGCAGTCGATCACAGGAGGAGGATATTTGCATGGACCTAAGCCGGTTGAAAAAACTCAATGAAGGCAAAACCAAAATCATTTATGAAAACCCGGACGACGTCAAGAGCGTCTATATGGTTTTCAAGGACGACATCACCGCCGGAGACGGCCTCAAACACGACGTGATCGAAGGCAAGGCCGCCATCGATTGGCGGACGAACAAAAACATTTTTGAATATTTGAACCGCAAAGGGATTCCCACCCATTACCTTTCAAGTCCTGCCGAACGCGTCAGCCTGGTGCGCAAACTCGATTTCAAAATCAATCTCGAGGTCGTCACGCGCCGCATCGCTGCCGGTTCGATCGTCAAATGGAGCCGCTATGCCGAAGGCACCCGCTTCGATCCGGTCATCACCCAATTCCATTACAAGGACGATGCTCTGCATGACCCTATGCTGGATGAAGGGTATATCGACTTTATCATCCGCAGCAAAGGCTCCATGGAATTCGACGAGATGCGGCGGTTGAACGCCGCGGTTTTTGAGCTGCTCGAAAAAGCGTTTGCTCATTTCAAGCTGCAGCTTGTGGACTTTAAACTGGAATACGGTCTCATTGACGGCCGTGTGACGCTTATCGACGAAATTACCGGCGGTTCCTTCCGTCTTTGGCCGTACGCCAAAGAGAATCCCAATCTGCAGCAGCCGAACGTGCTGTCCGAATTGGACCCGAGCGGCCGGTTGGACAAAGACACGTATCGCCTGGGCGGCGATTTGGGGATGGTGCGCGATAAATTTGCCGTCATTGCCGAAATCACCGATCGCTTTGCCGAGCTGCCGTAATTCAAAAATTCGGTTTTCATCTCTATTAGGCGCGGGGTATGGAGCGCAGGCATTTTCTCTTTGTGCCGTTTTCCGAATCACTCACCGAGGTCGTCCTGCGTTGCGAGGCGCAGAACGCCTGGTTCATCTTTCCGACGGCGGCGGCCAAGCGTGCAGCCTGGCAGGCATTTCAAAACTGCTGGCAGTTCGAGGAGACCCGCTTCCTGACCATGGAAGAGTGGAAGGAACTTCTCATTGCCGCCGACAAACCGCTGCTGAAAGAGGAGAAACGCACTCTGGCCTTTTATGCCTGCCTGGACGACGAGGATAAAAAAGCGCTTCACATTCAAGACTACTTTGACTGCATCGAACCGGCGCAGCAGTTTTTCGACTTTTGGGAAGAGTTCAACGAAGAGCTGCTCGCGGAGGAGATTGACGAGCAAAAGTTGATCCTCGGCGATGCGGAACTGATGCCCTGGCAACGCGACCTCTATACCCGTTTCCGCAACATCCGCGAAAAGTACCGCCGGTTCCTGGAAGACCAAGGCTTTTGCGATACGCTGTTCCTTCTCAAAGCCGATCTCTTGAACTGGGAAGCAATGGCGGATGTCGAGCACGTTTATTTTGTCAACCAATTTTACTATACGGCACTGGAACGCTCGCTGATCGACCGGCTGCTCGCGCGTTCTACAGATGTCACTCTCATCTATCAGCTGCCGGAAGAGCTGGTCGATCAGGAGACGCTTGCCGTGCATCCGTTCGACGTCTCCCGCTTGGGCAACGGCCGCAATGAGACCATCGAAATTATCGAATGCCCGAACGAAACCGTCATGACCTTAACGCTGATGCGGCTGACGGAACAGCGAAAGGTGCGGCACGTCGTCAATTTCAACGAACGGCTGGAACCGACCGCCGCCCTGCTCTCGCCGCGCTTCTTTCATGTGGGAGAAAGCCGACGTTTCGAACACACGTCGATTTTTCGCCTTCTAGCATCTCTGCATCGGCTGCTTGTCGGTCTCTATTTCGAACCGCTGCGAAAAAAGTTGCTGGTGCCGCTTGCCTCTGTCATCGATTTTCTTCTCGTCGACGAAACGGATCGCCTGTTGTTTAAGGATGATCCCCAACTTCGCCGCCGCGCCTTAGCTGCCTGCAACGACTATCTCGATCGGCAGATTCAATTCCTCGATCTGGACGGCAAAGTGTTCTATTTTTTCCCCAACCGTGAGCTGCAGAACGCCTGGAAGCGCATAACGTCAGCGCTCCACCGTCTGCTCGACATCCGTTCTTTAAAAGATGCCGCAAACTGCCTCGAAGAAAAATTCGGTATTTCCGTATCGGAGCTCATCAGCCGAGAAGAAAAAGACTATTCCGACATCCTCGAAGTCTATTATCGCGCTGCAGCCGACTTTATGTCCCTCGAAACGGTCGGCTTATTCACCAAACCGGAGCTGTTCTTTCACGACCGTTCCCGTCCCAACGAAGCTCAGGCGCCGTGCGGCCTGCTTAAGCTCTTCCTCGACTACTTGAAGACCCTGCGGGTGCATTTCCGACTCTCCGGCGACTCGCCGCGCGTCGAGTTTACCAATCTGCTCGACACCCGCAACCTTTCCTTTAAAAGCGCGGCCGTGATGAACGTTGTGGAAAAGGAGCTGCCGCACGGACGGCAGGCGCCGTTTCTTCTTACCGAAAAGCAGCGCCGTCTGCTCGGACTCAAGACTTACGACCAAGTTCTGCTGCGCGAAAAGTATTATTTCTTCCGTCTGCTGCTTACAACGCCGCACATCTTTCTCCTCACACAGCGAAATCTCGAAGAAAACATCGAGCCGAGCTCGTTCATCGAAGAGCTTTTTCTTTTCTACGATTCCGAAAAGCTGCGTTTTACCCAGCAAAAAGAAACCGATTACCTTGCTCTACTGAGCCGATTGACTCATGCCGACGCCGGCTATATAATCGATCCGACCGCCGCCCAGGCGGATTCGTTCTATTCTCTGCCGTTCAATCGCCGAGCCGACCTGCCGACCGGCTCGCTCGACTTGTCCTACACATCGCTATCCAGGCTGCTCAAGAATCCTTTTGCCTTTTTTATCGAATTCATCGCCGGCGTCAAGGAAAGGGATCGGCAGCCGCGCCGCGCTTTTTCTTCCCTGCTTTTGGGCATCCTTGTTCACGAAGGGTTGAGCGAGTTGTGGCGCACGCTTCTTGCGGATCAAACGGGATCAGCTGCGACCATCGATATTTCTCGCGCCCTCCATGCCGTGCTGCCCAACCTCGAACGCCTGCTGCACAGCGATTCCTACTACTATCGCCTGCCTCATAATCACACGGATATCTATTTTCGCGAAATCATGCTGCCGCAGCTTGTCGAGAGCATTAAAGGGTTTTTTGCCTACTTGAAGCAGAAGGGTTTGTGCGACAGGCCTCTGCGTATCTACCCGGAGCAGCTTGTGGGGCCGCTGTTGGAAAAGTATCTGCCGTTTTTCGAGATTGACGGCAACCTTTCGGTGCGCATCGGCGGCCGCGCCGATTTGCGAATCGAAGACCCGGAGACCAATAAGCGCTACATCATCGACTACAAGACCGGCTCGAACAACGACAAGGATCAGCTCGTTTTGTACGAGCTGTACTATTACGCCCTCGTTCAACCCGAGCTTGCTGAACTCGTGCAGTCGTTTTTTTATCTGCTCTTGGAAGAAAGACCTGAAATTTTGAACAGCCGAAAAAAGTCGGATTTATACGGCCAATTCAAAAGCAGACTCGAGAAAACCGTCACCGATGTTTTGCGTCGGGGCTATTATCTGCCGGACCAGCGCAGCGGGTTAGAATTTGGGGAAGGAATTACGCGCGGTGATCTCTGGAGAACGCGCCTGAATATAAAGCAAACGCTAAATTTTTAGCAATGGAGAGAGCTTTTTGCCCCAGCCCGTAAAAAAAGTGATCCGCGCCGCCGCAGGAACGGGTAAAACGTACCGGTTATCGCTGGAGTATTTGGCGCTCCTGCTGAATTACAGCCGCTTCGGTCTGCATTTCAGCGAAATCCTTGTCATCACCTTTACCAAAAAGGCGACGGCGGAAATCCGTGAACGTATCTTTGCCCACCTACAGGCCGTGGTCGAAGGAACGCCGCAGGGACGCCAGGTAATCGAAAACCTGGAAAAATACTTTGGCCTTGAGATCGGCGAAAAAGAGCTCAATCTTTTAGCCGAGATTCGCCGCGACATGCTGATGAACAAATCGCAGGTGCAGATCAGTACTATCGATTCCTTTACCAACACCGTCTTCAAGACGGTCATTGCTCCCTATCTCGGCATCGGCGATTACATCGTTCAGGAAGAGATCGAAGAGGAGCTGCAGGAAGAGCTCTATCGCACCGTGTTGGAAGACGCGCAAAAGCTGGAAATCTTTCGCTCCTTCTTTTTGCGGGCAAAGCGAAAACAGATCCACGATTACGAGCACTTTTTCAAATCAGTCATCGAGAAAAGATGGCTCTTTCATTTGATCCAGGAATCCGGTTTTCAGCGGCCATTTATCGAATCGGCCGCCGAAAAGGCCGAAAGGTCTTTTGCCGAGTTTCAAAAAGAATTTCGCAGACTGTTTATCGAGCTCCAGGATTATCTGCTGCAAAAAAAGCCCGATAAAGCGCCGGATTATTATCTGCAGAAAAACACGTTTGAAGCCCTCAGCGGGCTGCAGCAGCAGTTCGATTTGGCGGCTGTCGCCGATTTGGCCATGCAGTCGGTCAACAGTCCGGAATCCTGCGAAAGAAATCTCGACTGGCTTCTCGGCAAGGAAAATTTTTGGAATTATAGCCGAATATTTTCCAAAAACGAAAAGGAGTACGTTCAAGAATACGAGGAGCGTCAGCAGACAGTGCGCCGCCTGTTGGCCGATTGGCTCTTCTACAGCCGCATTTTGGAGGAGGAAAAGCATCTTTTCGACATCATTCGCTGTATTCTCGAACGCTACGACGAACTAAAGCGCCGCACTGCGGTTTTCACCTACAGCGACATTGCGTATTACACCTTCCGTTATCTTTATGATCCGGCTTTATCGTTGATTGAGGGCGACGCCGTGCTCAATTCTTTTTACGAACAGCTGTCGAGTTCCGTGCGGTTTGTGCTGATCGACGAATTTCAGGACACCAGCATCCTGCAGCATAAAATCCTGCTGCCGATCATCCGCGAGATCATCAGCGGCTCCGGCGTCAAGGAATACGGCGGCGTAATCGTCGTCGGCGATGAAAAACAGGCGATCTATGCATGGCGCGGCGGCGAACGCGATCTGCTGCCGGCCATGTCGACCATCCTTCACGAGCCTGAGCAGGTTACCCTCGACACTTCCTTCCGCAGCGACGAAAAAGTCATCGAGTTCATCAACGCGGTTTTCAGCGATGCCGTTTTCAAGCAGAAACTGGCCGAGATCGGCATCGAGTGGCCGTATTTTACAGTCGCCCCGTTCCATAAAAACGATCTCGGTCAAGTCCGGCTGTTTTTACACGGCTACAGCAATTCTCAGGACGGCGGCGGCGCCAAAAGTGAGATCGACGTCCAGCGCCTCTTTTTACGGCATATGCTCGAGCCGGCGCTGCGCGAAGGCCTTTTGACCGCAGGCAGCACCGCTCTTTTGGCGCGAACGAACAAGGAACTGGATACTTTAGCCGGACTGCTCGACGAAATGGGCATTCGCTACGTTCGCGATTCATCCGGATCCCTGCTCGATCATCCGGCCGTCAAACCGCTGATCCTGCTGCTTCGCTTTCTGCTCTATCGCGATCCATACGACCTGTTTTGCTTTCTTCGCTCCGACGTCGTGCTTTTAAATCCCGAGCAGCTGAAACAATTGCTCCTGGCCTACCGCGACGCCGAGGAGAAATGGGACATCTCGGCAGTCCTGAGCCCCTTAGCCGGTCATCCTGCTGTGCAAAAACTCTATGAGCTTTTGGCGGAAACCGCAACCACCGATCTGCTCACCCTTGTCCTGCATGCCGTCGAAAGCTTCAATTTCGTCGGCCGCTTTTCCTCCGCCGGTGACGCGCAAAATCTTTTCCGCTTTCTGATGATTCTGGCCGATTTTCAGCAGCGCGAAACCCGCTATCCCAACACGCTCGCCGGATTTATGTCTTTTTGCAGCGACGAGATCGCCGGCGAACGCTTCCGTCGCACCACACCGGCAGCCGAGAACGCTCTGACGCTGATGACCATTCATAAAGCAAAAGGCCTCGAGTTCGACCACGTTTTCGTTTATTACAACCTCTCGGAGAAAAAGGGGCGTGAAACGGCGGAACTGAAGGATTATGTCTACTACAGCGAGGATTTCAGCTCGATCCGCTCCTACCTGCTCGCCTTTAATTACGACAAGTACCTCCCGTACTCTTCGTTTTCCGAATTTGTACAGGCAAAACAAGAACGCGAGATCATCGAAGAGCTCAACACACTTTATGTGGCTTTTACACGCGCCAAACATTCTCTTACGATCGGCATGGCTTATCAGAAAAAAAACGGCTTTGCCGAGTTTATGAAAGAAAAAGCCGATCAGCCCGATGTCATCCTGGCCGATCGACTGCTTCATTTCTTTGAAGAAAAAAACTCGCTGATCCGTTACAGCGACCAAAGGCAACAGGGCGAGTTTGGGAAGGCTGTTTGGTCAGCCGCTGCAGCTGCGCCTTCATCGGCCGAATTGCTCCCCGAGGCCGAGCTGTTTGCCGTGGATCGCCGACCTTTCTTGACGCTGGCCGAAAATCCTTCGGTGGAGCATCTGCGGGCCGTGTTCCTCGAGCAAAATGCAGCAACCATCGGCAACGCCGCCCACTTTTTCCTTTCCTTCGTGCGATACGGTACGCAGGAAGAGCTGGCTGCCGCTCGACAGAAAACGATCGCGCATTTCGGCGGTCTGATACCGCTCGATCACCTGCAGAATCTGATCGGTTCGCTCGAACGATTCGTGGCTCAGCGCCGCGAGCTTTTTGCGGTTCGCGGCCGCGTCTTTACCGAACAGACGCTGTTTACTCCCGACGGCCGCGAAATCCGCATCGACCGCATGGTGGTCGATGCGGACAACAGGCTGGTTGAAATCGTCGATTTTAAAACCGGCCACATTCTCGAACCCGAACAGCTGGATCTCTACGCAGAGGCCGTCGAAGCGCTGCCCGTCGTTCGCCGTGACGGCTATCGCATCAGCAAACAATTCGTCGAAATAAAACTCTAAGCCGAAAGGAAAGACCCCATGATTGCAGAACGTTTTACCAAAGACCTTGAAAGAGCGATCAAGTCCTATTGGCATCAACCGGCGCTCTCGGACTATGAGAGCATGACGCGCACCTACGGCCAAATCGGCGAAAGCATCCTCAAACTTCACTATGTTTTCGAAAAAAATCACATCAAGCGGGGCGACAAGATCGCCATCGTCGGCAAAAATTCGGTCAATTGGGCGATCGGCTATTTGGCGACAGTGACTTACGGGGCGGTCATCGTGCCGATTCTGTCCGACTTTAAGCCGAACGACATCCATCACATCGTCAATCACTCCGATGCGGTCCTGCTCTTTGCTTCAGACTATATTCAAGAGACGCTGGACGAATCGGAAATGCCCAACCTGGCCGCCATTATCTCACTCGACGATTGGCGCATCGTCTATGCCGCGAAAAGCTCCTTTGCTCAGGCCTTCGAACGCGCGGATCAGGAGTTGGTGCAAAAATATGGCGGCCGCTTGACCGCCGAATCCTTTTCCCTGCCGGAAGTGCAAAACGACGAGCTTGCCGCCATCGTCTACACTTCGGGCACCACCGGCTTTTCCAAAGGCGTGATGCTGCCGCATAATTCGCTTTCTGCCAACATCCGCTATGCGCAGCGCAACATGCCGCTAAAGGCCGGCGACCGCATCGTCTCCTTTATGCCGTTGGCGCATTCGTACGGCTGCGCTTTCGAGTTTCTTTTTCCGCTCACTCTCGGTTGTCACATCACCTTTTTGGGCAAAACGCCTTCGCCTAAAATCATCCTCAAGGCGTTTCAGGAAATTCGTCCGCACTTGATTCTTTCCGTTCCGTTGGTAATCGAAAAAATCTATCGTAAGCAAATTCTGCCCTCCATCAGCTCGAAAGGCGTCAAGCTTTTGCTCAAAGCGCCGATCATCTCGAAAGCTCTGGAGAAAAAGATCCGGGATAAACTGATGGGCGCTTTCGGCGGCAACTTTCACGAGATCGTCGTCGGCGGTGCGGCTTTTAACCAGGAGGTCGAGCTGTTCCTGCGCCGTATAGGCTTTCCCTTTACCAATGGTTACGGCATGACCGAGTGCGGGCCGCTCATCAGCTATGCCTCCTGGCGTGAAAACAAGCCGTTTTCCGTAGGACGCGTGGTGGATACGCTGGAGATCAAAATCGACAGCCCGGATCCGCACAACATCGTCGGCGAAATCCTTGTGCGCGGCGAAAACGTCATGCTGGGCTATTACAAGAATCCTCAGGCAACGAAAGAAGCGATCGACGGCGAAGGATGGCTGCATACCGGCGATCTCGGCATCATCGACAAAGACGGCTTTATTTACATCAAAGGCCGAAGCAAAAACATGATATTGGGACCTTCGGGACAGAACATCTATCCCGAAGAAATCGAGGACAAGCTGAACAACATGCCCTTTGTCAGCGAGTCATTGATCATCGAAAAGAACAACAGGCTGACGGCGTTGGTCTATCCTGATTATGAGGCCGCGGATGCGGCGGGCTTGAACGAGGAGCAGCTCAAAGCCAAGATGGAAGAGAACCGCATTGCGCTGAACAAGATGCTGCCTTCCTATTCGCCCATCACGCGCATCGATCTCTATCCGGAAGAGTTCGAAAAGACGCCGACGCGTAAAATCAAACGCTATCTTTATAATGTTCAGCAATAAAAAGGATGAATAAACAGCTTCCGTCCGTTTAGATTAAACGACAATGAAAGGGAGCTTATGAACATCAGCACATGGATGGTGTGGATGGCAATGGCGGCTTTTTTCGTTATTGCCGAGATTTTTACTGCCGGTTTTTTCATTCTGTGGTTCGGCATCGGCGCGGCGGCCGCGGGACTGGCAGCAATGGCGGGTGCAGGAATTTCGGTTCAACTGCTTGTGTTCATCGTCACGTCGTTGGTTTTGTTCCTGTTGTCGCGCCGCATCAGCACCAAGCTGACGCATGAGCAGCCGCCCGGCATAGGCGCCAATCGATTGGAGGGCGTGGAGGGATTGGTAATCGAAGAAATTGATAATTTTCATAACCGCGGTCGCGTCCGCATTCTGGGGGAAGAGTGGCGCGCCGAGAGCGCCGACGGTTCGATCCTCCGCAGCGGTTCCCCCGTCCGCGTGCTGCGGGTCAGCGGAACACGACTGATTGTTGAACCCAAACAAAAGGAGCAGTCATGAACTTTTTATTGGTCGTCATTGCCTTTGTCGTCGTTGTCGTCATTTCCAAAGGCCTTAAAATCGTTCGCCCGTGGGAAAAAGGCCTGGTGGAACGGCTCGGCAAATATCAGCGGACGGTAGACAGCGGCCTCAACTTGATCGTGCCGTTTATCGAAAGCTTGAAAAAGGTGGACATGCGGGAGCAGGTGGTGGACATTCCGCCGCAGGCGGTCATCACCAAGGATAACGTAGTGGTGGAAGTCGATGCAGTAATTTACTATGAAGTGACGGATCCGGTGCGCGTCACTTACAATGTCGCCAATTTCTATTTGGCGGCGACCAAACTGGCGCAGACCAATCTGCGCAACCTGATCGGCGATATGGCGCTGGATGAGTCGTTGACCTCGCGCGAAAAGATCAATTCGCAGCTGCGGCAGATTCTCGACGACGCTACTGACAAATGGGGCGTGCGGGTGACGCGCGTCGAGCTGCAAAAGATCGAGCCGCCCAAGGACGTAACCGAAGCGATGCACCGGCAGATGAAGGCGGAGCGCGAGCGCCGCGCGACGATCCTCGAAGCCGAAGGCCAAAAGAGCGCCGCCATTCTGACCGCCGAAGGCAGCCGGCAGGCGGCGATCCTAAAGGCGGAAGGTGAAGCTGAAGCGATTAAGAAAGTAGCCGAGGCCGAACGGTTCAAGCGCATCACGTTGGCGCAGGGCGAAGCCGAGGCCATTACGACGGTCTATAAGGCCATCCACGACGGCAACCCCACCAATGATCTGATCGCCGTCAAGTATTTGGAAACGCTGCAGCAGGTGGCGCAGGGGCAGGCGACGAAAATCTTTATGCCGTTAGAGTCTTCGGGAGTGCTCGGCAGCATCGCCGGCATCGGCGAGCTTTTTAAGGAAGGCAAAGAAAAGGAAAAGAAATAGAACGCGAGTTTGAACGAAAAAGGGGCGGCCTTCAAAGAGCCGCCCCTTTTTATTTTACAGCTGAAAATCGTCCGCCCAGCGATAGGCGGCGATGACCGCTTCTTCTCCGGCTTTTCCGGGCTTGGAGTTGCCGTGCTCCATGCCCAAAATTATGTCGGTGCTTTTTCGGGCAATGTGCTTAAAGACGTTTTGATAGTGAATCTCGCCGGTGGTCGGCTCGTTGCGGCCCGGGTTGTCGCCGATTTGAAAATAACCGATCTCATCCCATGCCAGGTCGATATTTGGAATGAGATTACCCTCCTGGATCTGCATGTGGTAAAGATCAAAGAGAATTTTGCAGGACGGACTGTTGACGGCGCGACAGATCTCAAAAGTCTGCGGGATGGTCGTCAAAAACAAGCCGGGATGATCACGAAAGTTCAGCGGCTCGAGCACCATGACCAGGCCGTGGGGTTCGAGGATCTCGGCGGCGCGGCGCAAAGCCTCGATGACATTGGCACGCTGATAATCGATGTGCAGCTTTTGATGCAAATAACCCGGCACCACGGTCATCCATTTAGCATTCACTCGCTTGGCGACTTCGACCGATTCGCGGATATGCCGGAGAAACTCATCCCGCATTTCCTTATCGCCGCTGGTAAGACTGGGTTTGTCCCAGTAAATACGATGAGCCACAAACACTCCCATCTCCAAGCCGCGCTTGGCCATTGTGGCGGCGATTTTTTCCTGTACCGCAACCGGGCGATCCTTCATGCCGTTGTCTTCAAAAGCGCGAAAACCGACATCGGCGATGAAATTGAGCTGATCGATCAGATCTTCGCCTGCCGAATGCTTGAACATGCCGAAATGCGGAGCGTATTTGAGTTTGAACGGCTTTCCCTTGGTTTCTGCCTGCAGCTGCGGCACGCTTGTCATCCAGGCTCCTGCAGCCAATCCGGCCGCCTTTAAAAAATCGCGTCGCTTCATCTATACCTCCGTTTGTGTCTGATTTTTCTTCTTACCGTCCATACCGATTCCGTGCATCGGTTGCGCGCAATGCGGACACTTGCCGTCCACAAGCTTGTTTTCCAGTATGCGAAAGCCGTAACGCTCGATCATGCGGCTGCCGCAGCGGCTGCAGAAGGTGCTTTCCCCCGCCCCTCCAGGTAAATTGCCGCAGTAAACGTAATACAATCCGGCTTCCTGTCCGATTTTACGAGCTCGATACAGCACCTCGGGCAAAGTCGCCGGAATATGCGTAAAGCGGTAATCAGGATGAAATCTGCTGATATGCCAAGGGGTCTCCTTGCCCAGTTCATCAGCAATAAAAGCGGCAATGTTGCGAAACGTGTCGTCATCGTCGCTGTATCCCGGAACCGCCAAAGTCGTTACTTCCACCCAGATGTTCAGCTTTTTCATCAACCGCAGCGTATTGAGCACCGGCTTGAGTTCGCCCCCGCAAACTCGGCGATAATATTCTTCGCTCCACCCCTTCAAATCGACGTTGGCGGCGGCTAAAAACGGGGCAATTTTGCGCAAAGGCTCCGGATTGATAAAGCCGTTGGTTACGAATAAGGTGGGGATTTCATGCTCGGCCGCAAGCCTGGCGATTTCGTAGGCATACTCATAATAAACCGTCGGCTCGGTGTAGGTGCAGGAGATGGTTCGGCAGCCGTGTTCAATCGCCAGGCGTACCACCTCTTTTGCCGGCAAACGGGTTCCTTCAATATTTCTTCCTTTCAGCTGCGATATCGAGTGGTTTTGGCAGAACTCGCAGGAAAAATTGCAGCCGGCGGCGGCGATGGAAAAGGAAGCGGAACCGGGAAAAACATGAAACAGCGGCTTCTTTTCAATGGGATCCACATGCACGGCGATCGCCGATTCGTAGACATGCGTAACGAGGACGCCGTTTTCATTGCTGCGCACTCCGCATTTGCCCCACTCCCCTTCTCCCAAGCGACATGCGTGGGGACAAAGGGTACACATCACACCTTCATTGACAGGTACAAAAAAATCTGCTGTGCGCTTCATTGGCCAAGTTACCGCTGAGGTTTGCAGAGGCAGTTAATTTCCGCCGACGCGAACGCGGGCTTCAATCGCCGCCTGTATCGCCAGATAGTCGCCTTGATACATCTTGACGCGGCGTCCGCCTGTCCCATCCACGATCATCTTTGACCGCATTTTGAAGGATCGTACGGCGTTGCCTTCATTGTGAAATTTTTTCACGATCTCATCAGGCAAGGCGACCTGCACCCTCTTTTTCCCTGCCGCCACAGCGCGTCCTTGATTGTTGGTTTGCGCGGACGGAATGATGACCGCTTCCAGCGGAATTTCTTCGAAGGCATCGACGCAGCTGAACATTACGCTGCCGGAAACCGGCAGATGGTTTTCGACCTCGGCGATGAGCGTCATAGACTGTAGGGGATTGGTCTTTTCAGCATCGAGATGGAGTGAACCCGAACGAGCCGGAGGTAATTTGTCACCCCGGGGATGAACGACGATTTCCAGCGAGTCCTCGGCAAGGGTAGTCTTTTGCCAAGCCAGATCAGCCGGCGTTTCCAGAATGTACCGTGCCCTGAGGTAAGAGTCCGCGTTGAGCATACCGGCCGCCCTGCCGTCGCCGATGATTGCAGTGCCCCCAAAACAAACCGAACGCGGCAGCAGGTTCAGGAGCGTCAAAACAGCAGGATTCTCTCCGGCATCGATTACACAAGTAACCGACTGCGGCGCATTGGCGCTTCCCTTGGGAATTTCAAAAAGCAGCGGCAGCGTTGCTTTGCGGCCGTTTTCGGTTTTTGCGGTGATTTCTCCTTCCAAGCGAATCGGCATTTGAATCGAATTGACGAAATCGAGGCGAATCCTGCCGTCGTTCAGATTAAGCCCGGCAAAATCGCGCAACTGTTCGGGCAAACGAACCGGAGATTCTGCAGGTTCAATGGCGGCACGATAACGATCCAGGCAGCCCTGAAGGCTTTGAAAAGATAACTCATCAAGATGAAACTCCATCAAAATGGCGTCGGTCTCTGAAACTGTAACCAGCTCATCGCCCTGTGTGCGGCCTTCCGCTTCGATCTGAATATGGACGACCGGAGGTTTGACCGGCGCCGAGCCCAAGACGAGCTTGTAACCGGCAAGCGAGCGGAGAATCGAGCGTTCACGATTGGCGGCCACTCGGGTTTGGACAGTCAACGGCCTGTTGTCAACGGGATTGATCAGCTCCGGCGAGCGAATAGTGAGATCAAGGTCAAGATCCAGCGTATTGCGAATATTCATTGAACAGCGTCCGTTATTCAAAAGACCTTCCTGCAGAGCTGCATCGATACCCAATTCGATGATCTGTTCGTCTTCCATGTAAAAGGATTGGCGTCGACCCTGCACCGAACTGACGCGAAAATCGACAAAATCGACGTTCAGCTCGACTTCATCACTGCTCGAAAGCCTGACACTTTGACCGTATGAACCCGGCGAAGTGCCGCTTATATACCATTCCCCCAACCTGGTTAAAGACTTGTTGATCAAAGGGAGCTGCAGGCTGTCTTTTTTCCCCGCCGGAATGCGGCGAATGATCGGCGTAATCAGCTTAATATCCGTTGTGGAGGGCTCGAACAGGTAAAAAACCACATCTTCCAAATCGACCGGCAAGCGATTGTGATAGATCAGCCGCGCGCTGCCTTCGATGACCTGAATGCTTTCTATATCATCTTCCGGTCTTAGTTTTCCCTTGATGTTTGAAAAAGCAAAAGGGGCTATTTTTATTGGGGTCGATGAAGGGGATCCGGCCTGTTCGGTTAAAGCGGAAAAAGGAAACGAGACGATGTCGGCGGTCAGCCGTTCGATGGTCAAATTCGGTACTTGGCTTTGGATGACCTGATCTACAATATCCGGCTTGAGGTAATCGACGACGCGCAGCTCCTGGATCTCCCCCTCTACGCGCAGACCGAGAAGACCATCCCGATAATCAAATACGCCGACGCGCTCGCGCAACATCTCTTCGACCGTCTGCGTCTGCGAAATGATCGGGATCAGCAGCGCCACATCCCAAGAGGGCGCTTTGGGCGCTTCGAACGTGCAGCCAATAACCAGCATCACGCTCGCGACAGCAAAGCAGCCCTTTCTGGAGACCAACCGCATCAGCGCCGTATCCTTTTTGGAAAAATTTTTATTAATGTAAAAAATCTTCCCCGTCAACACAAGTTAAAAAAACTTAACGGTACTTTCGTTTTTTACGGTATTGCCGCAAAATAATTAAAAAAGCGCCGTATCTCGAAAGCAATGCTTTAATGAGCGGCTGCCTCAATCGGCGGATGCGGCCGAACCGCATCAAGAAGGATTCGATACGCTCCGTCAGGCGGTCGGTTCTGTCATGTTCCGGAGTACCTCGATCGTAGATTGGAACCGGTTCACCCAGACATTTCAACCGTTCGACGCGCAGATAGGCCGTCAACCCCTTTTTCCGCGCATGCAGACGATGCGTGCGGTATTGCGGATCCTGACTGACTTCTCGGGCGATCAGATCGCCTGCGGCCAATGCCGATTCGACCATCTCGATGCCTGCCGGCGTTCGAACCAACAGGCGCGACTGCGCTTCATAGAGGTAATTGCCGCGGCGGTCGCGCGTCCAAGCGTCCGAAACCGAAACGTCCGAAAATTCCGAGGAACCGTCGATACAAACAGCGCATCGCGGCGGCGTATAAAGGTACATCAAATAGTTGATCGCCCCGTCCTTGAAATTCGAATAGTGAAGATTTTTAATACCGCCGTCCTTCATGACCGCACGTATGCGCCCAGGCCAGCGGCCGCCGCGAAAATGAAACGTCTTGATCTGCCGCTTGTCGATGCCCTTGGCCGCCAGCAGCTCCTCGGCCACATACGGTTCGAGGCTCGAAGCGCAGAAAAGACCGATGATATACTTGATGTTTGCGATCAACTGCGGCCGTTTTTCCTGTATCAGCCGAATGCCGTGGATCTGGCAGGGCAAGGCGACGAGTGCAAATCTCTCCTTGGACTTTCGAGTGACCTGTAGAATGGCGTTGACCGGAATGATGGTGTATTTGGACTGCTGGCTGAGCCGGAGGTCTTCCAACGTGCGGGCAATGAACACCTGACCGAGCCATGGTTTTTCGGGATTCATACGCGTCACGATGCAGGCGTCGACTTTGCCGGAGCGCAGCAGGTGACTTGCAAGCGCAGTCACTACGCCGCCGCCGGCTCCTCCGGCCCGAATGGCCGGATCGCCTGCAAACCCGATAAATGTTTTTCGCACATGTCCGTCAAACGTCCGTTCCGGCGCCTGGGAGCCGAAAACAAAAGTTTCCAATTCTTTGTATCTTACCTCGCCACCCGGACAGACAAGCCGGCACAAGCCGCAGGCAATGCATTTATCAGCGTCCAACCGCGGAAAAAAGTTCTCGTCAAGAAAAAGAGCGTCTACGGGACACACACCGACGCAGGTCCCGCAGCGCGTACAAAGACGATGATCTGTAAAAGAAATGCTCAGAATCGCCGGATCGATTTTCCGCAAAACTGCTCCTTATTTTTGTTCATGTCGCCATTAAGTTTTTAGGGTCTTCATTACGGTTCGGCAAACAAAGCCTCCAGCCACGCGGCGTCCTCATCGGTCAATTGAATCTCCGCCGCCCGAACATTTTCCTCCACCTGAGCTACTTTACGGGCCCCGACGATGGCGCTGGTGACGGCAGGATGGCGCAAAACCCAGGCAACGGCCAGGTTCCCGACCGTAGCGTTATAATCGGCGGCTTTTTGGCGCATTTTTTCCACTTTTTGCAGATAGCGGGACAACAACGGTTCGCGGAATAGAGGCTCTTTTTGCCGCCAATCGTCCGGCGCCAGCTGCGTGCGATCGAAACGGCCGCTCAGCAGACCGGACATCATGGGACTGTACGCCACAACGCCGATGCCGGTTTTTAGGCAGTAAGGCAGAATCTCCTTCTCGACTTCGCGGCGAATGAGATTATAGGGCGGCTGTAGACTGTCGACATGGTGAATCGCCTCGCACTTGCGCAAAAGGGGCACGTCGAAATTAGAGACGCCGATCCAACGCACCTTGCCCTCTTTTTGCAGTTTGGTCATCTCGTGCCAAGCTTCGGCTTCACTCTGATTGGCGTGCGGCCAATGGATTTGATAGAGATCGATGTAATCCGTCTTTAGCCGCTTGAGACTGGCCTCCGCTTCGCGTCTTATGCTTGCCGGCGAAATATCGTTGCGAACGCGCCCCTGATCGTCCCACACCAATCCGCACTTGGTGGCAATATACACGTCTTTGCGGACGCCCTCCAGCGCCTTGCCGACGATCTCTTCCGAATGGCCGAGGCCGTAGACGGCGGCCGTGTCGATCCAATTGATGCCCAGATCAAGCGCCCGATGAATGGTGCGAATGGACTCTGCATCATCCGACGGTCCCCACCCGTATTTCCAAGAGCCGCCGATCGCCCAGGAGCCCAAACCGATGACCGTAAACTCGGGTCCATTGCTCCCCAACTTGCGCGTTTTCATTGCTCCTCCTTGCATACAACTTTTTGACGTCCGATCTTCGACCGAAATCGAA
The DNA here is from genome assembly GCA_034505495.1 of candidate division KSB1 bacterium. Classification (NCBI taxonomy): domain Bacteria; kingdom Pseudomonadati; species Candidatus Zhuqueibacterota bacterium. The sequence continues at coordinate 37,074 of JAPDQV010000004.1, forward strand.
ATCTTTCCCTGCAGGGTTTAAAATGATCGTCAATTATTGTTGTAAAATTAAAGAGCAGACCTCCAAACGCCTTCTAAAAATTAAGTATCTGGCGAATCGTGCTTTACCGGCATTCGCCAAACTCCTGAAGTGCTTCGCATGGATATCACCGGATAAAGCAGTAACTGACGCTTCCTTGGCCGGTCTTTACTTGGGCATAATAAGAAAAGCCGCCAACAGCGGCAGCAACAACAGCAGCAGCACGAATAAAATGGCGCCCATGCTTCTCCAGACCGAGAAACGGCTGACTTCGGCTATGGTTTGGACAAGAATGAAGACGGTCAGAAACGACAATAGTAAATCCACGCCGCCGAAAAAGGAGTAAAGTGCGCTCAGCAGGCCGTGCGATTCGACAAAAGGCCGAGCATCCTTGAACAGCTCGTCTCGAAACAGGATGTAGCGAACACCCCAAAGGGGCAGCAGGTAGACGGTCGGCGCCCACGACCAGGCCACGGCGGCGCGCACAGCCGACCTGTCGGCCAAGCCTCCAAACCAACGGGTGACAAACGTCAACGCCAATGTCCACAGCCACAGCGAAAGAAAACCGGCCAATGGTCCGAAAGCAAGAATGAACAAAATGATCTCATCAAGCTCGAGGGCGCTGCCGAGCGCCATATTAACGGCAAAATTACAGGCCTGCGCCACGCCGCCTCCGGCAGCCAGCAGCAGAAGCGAACGCCGCGGATCCGTATCCACGATCTGCCGGATCGTGCCGCGCGGATTGAGCCAAATACTCGCCCAAGGATTCATTATATTGGCAAATTTATAGTTATTTTTCTCATCGACAGTCACGCCGCTGCTCAGGAGCATTTGCTTTTTATACGGCGGCTGTTGACCCGAAAACCTATTTTTATTCAATGAGCTTCGCCAAAAGACTGACGGCCGCAATCCATAAAGATTCGAAGGATAGAGCCGTTAAAACTCACGAAAAAATAGAAATTTTTCCCGGCAAACACAAGCCGATTGATTTTTTCGGCGTTGCCGGTCGATCGCCAGCTTTTTCAATTTGTCCTAGTTTCAAAGCTTGAATCATGTCTCCGGAAGTGTCAAGCGAGGATGAAAGGTTATTTAAAAAGTGCTTGTTTTGTGGATGAAATTTTCGTTTCTTGCCTTCGATAAAGACCTCGAGGTAAAACACAGTTCAATGACCTTCGCTCAACCATCGCGAGGACAAGAGATGAACCAATCTGACTCCACTGCCTACGGCCCCTCCGCAGCGCTGCGCTGGTCGGTCTTGGTCTTAATTAGCCTAACCATGTTTGCCAATTATTACTTTTTCGACGCCCTTTCGCCCCTCAAAAAACTGCTGCAGGAAAAGCTGCTGTGGACTTCAACGGATTACGGCTTTTTCAACTCGGCTTACAGCATCAGCAACGTGTTCTTGTTCATGGCGGTCATTGGCGGGATCATTCTGGACAAGCTCGGCATTCGCCTAACCGGAATCCTGTTTACATCGTTTATGGTTCTCGGCGCTGCGTTGACCGCCTACGGCGCCGATGACGCTTTTCTCTCCGGCGGTCCCGGTTTTCACTTGATTTCCTCGATTTTTCCGTCGATGTCACCCTCACTGAAAATGATGTCCCTCGGCTTCTTTCTTTTCGGCCTCGGCGCCGAAACGAGCGCCATCGTCTTTACCAAAGCCATCGTCAAATGGTTCAGCGGCAAAGAGTTAGCCCTGGCCATGGGCATGAATCTCGCCTTCGGCAGATTGGGTCAAGCGGCGGCAATGATCATCTCCCCCCGTTTGGCCGAAACCGAGACCCGCTGGACAGCGGCCATTTGGTTCGGCGCCCTGCTCTTGGCGCTCGGTCTGGGCTGTTTTCTCATTTACACCTGGTTCGACCGCCGCTTCGATCGGCTACACCGGCAGCTCACAGCCGAAGATGAGAGTGAAAAATTCCGCCTGGCCGATCTCAAAACCTTGATTACCGATCGCTCTTTCATCTACATTACTCTGCTTTGTGTGACTTTCTACAGCGCCGTATTTCCGTTCGTAAAATATGCGCCGGATCTTTTGGTCAATAAGTTCGGCCTAACGGCGGAAAAAGCCGGCATGATCGTTTCCATTCTGCCGTTCGGCACCATCCTCTTTACGCCGTTGTTCGGCACAATTACCGACCGCATCGGCAAAAGCGCAACTCTAATGATCTACGGTTCCGTGCTCCTCGTCGCCGTACATCTCACCTTTGCGCTGACATCGATCAATCCCTATGTGCCCATCTTTTTTCTCGGCGTCGCCTTTTCGCTCATTCCGGCTGCGATGTGGCCTTCGGTCACCAAGCTGGTGCCGCAAAGCCGCCTCGGCTCGGCCTATGGAGTCATGTTTTCAGTACAGAATCTGGGATTGTGGGCGTTCCCGTACTTGATCGGTCGAGTGCTGGATCTTTCCAATAAACAGGTAACGCCGGAAGCCATCCGCAACGGCACGGCAGTGTATGACTATACCAATCCGCTGCTGCTGCTGGTCTGCGTCGGTGCATTAGGAGTGCTCTTTGCTTTTCTTTTGAAAAAAGAGGACAAGACTTCAGGCTACGGACTTGAGCAACCGAACAGGAAGGCCTAATTTATCAAAGGATGGCGGCTTTTGTGAAAAATGCCTAGGAGAAAAACAAACCGATCAGGGGGTTCAAGTCGTGGTCACCACTTGCGGCAGCTTTTTCTTTGCTGCCGGCTTTAAGGCGTGTCGATAGGCTTCCGGCGTATCGATGTCGATCCATTTTTTCTTCTTAATGAATACTGCGCCCATTCGTTTTTCGGCAATCAATGCCGTAACACCGGCGCTGATGGACTCCAACCCTTTCTCTGCCTGAGCCCTCATGCAGCGAAAAAAATGACCATCAAGCCGAAAAACGCCGCAATCAATGCCGTTATAGTTTTCCAGCTCCTTGCCGATTCGGAGGATCCGTTTTCCTTTTACCAGAACCTTGGTGGCGTCGTCGAGGTCAAAAACCTTCTCGATGCGCTTGTCGACAAGAAGCAAATTCTTACGGCGTTTGCAGCGGATCAACTTCCTAATGGCTTTCGGCGGGACAATGTGGTCGCACATCGAGAGAACAAACGGCTCGTCGCCGACTTCTTTTTCGGCAGCCAGAACCGAAAGACCATTGCCGCGGCGCCACTCGGGATTTTCGACAAAAGTGATGCGAATGCCAAAGTTGTCCTGCGACACGACATATTGAATGATGTCGTTTTTTCTCCAGCCGACAACAATAACAATTTCGTCTATTCCGCACTTTTTCAAGTTGCGTATGATGCGCGACAGAATTGTGCCTTTTTTATATGGCAGAAGCGTTTTCGGTCTTTGGTTCGTCTTTTCCCACAGCCTGCTGCTCTGCCCGGCGGCAATAATGACGGCTTTCATGCCCGCTCCTGAGGATTGTTTTCATGCCCGCCCTCTTCATACAACTCTTCCATTTTTGCCACGAATCGTTCGGCGGCATGACCGTCTAATTGATAAAAGAGTTCCTCGCGGTATTGATCAGCGAGTTTACGCATTTCCGGCGTCGGCGAGAGCGCCCGTTCAATTGCATCGCGAATCTGCTTTCCTGAAGAAATATGGGGAAAGGCGCCCTTGAGAAATTCCCGATTGTCGATTTCGAGCAGCGGTTCGCCGTCCGAGTGGCGCAGGCGATCGCAGGGCAGTTCATAGACGATGCCGAATTTGCCGAGCGCTAAAAAGTCGAACACCGTGCTCGACGCCTCGCTGATGAGCGTATCGGCAACGGCATAATAGGGAACAATGTTGTACGCATCGAACGGCAGCAGCACCGCATGCCTGTACTTGCGCACTCGGCGTTCATAGATACGGTGCTGCCGATGCGGCGCATATTTGCCCATCCAGCTGTAGGGATGCAGCTTGATGATGAGATTATAGTCGCGGGTCTGCTCGAAAATATCGTCCTTTACTTCGTACAAACAGGTCGGCTTGTAAGTGGGGGCAAAGAGCACGGTTTTTTTCGCGGGATCCAATCCCAAGCTGCGAAGAATGGCTTCACGGTCAGAGTAGCGGCCTTGAAAGTAATAGTCGAGCTTGGGGAGTCCAATCAAATGGACTTCGCTTTTGTTCAAGCGGCCGGAACGCTGCAGCGCCTCGACGCGATGCCTGCCTTCGACAAAAATCTGATAGCGGTCATGCGGTACTTTGGCCAAATTACGATACAGAATGGTTTTAATTCCGGTGCCGTGATTAAGGAAACAGAGCAGCGTTTTGCCGTACGCGGCGGAATTTCTCAATGTGTCGCCGGTGATGACGATGTCAAAGCCTCTGGTTTCATCCGTAAAACGATAACCTTGCTTTTCCCATTCTTTGATGATATGGGCTCGGTAGGGGAAATCGAACAGCAGCACCCGCCGCTGTTCCATATCGAGTGAGAACCAAACGTCGTATTTGGGATTATTGAGAAGCAGCTCGATTACCGGATCGAAAGCCGCCTTGTGGTACACATAGCCGATTTTGAAAAGCAGTTTGATTTTCTTCATGCGCGGGAAAAGATTCCTTTCCGATGTCAAGGTAATGCAGACACGATTTCGCTCAGGGAAACGCCCAAAGCTCTGCGGCTGATTTTGTCCAGTTCTCTTTCATCCCCCAAAAGATGCAGAGTTGCGTGGATATGTTCCAGCGATTGGCCGGGCGCCAGGGCGGCAGCCGGAGAGGAGGTCTCCAATTCGTAAAAAGGCCCCATCGGCTTGGCGCCGGGCGCTGCCGGGCCGTCGTTGTAGCTGTTCACAACATCGCCGGCATAGGGTTCCTCTTGAATTTCCCACATCGAGTTGACATAATCGGTGACGCCTTCCGGTTGATTGAACGTCACCAAGGTCAGAAGCTTCAGATCGGCGTCATAACTGCCGAGAATGTTTTTGGCGCGTTTCGGATTGATGCCGATCTTGCTGCGCAGACGGCCGTCGCCTTTAAAGAACAGCACGCTGTCGCGCACCGCCAATCTGTCTGCCGGCGGCTTGCCGAAATAGGCATCGTTGACTTTTGGTCCCAGCGTTTCCTCATCGCCGGGCTTGAAAGGAATGACGATGGTTGTTTTGGGAGATGGATTGTACATGCCTAGAATCCATACGGAGAGGAGGCCGGTTTCTTTTCGCCAAGCATTGTCGCCGCAGTTAGTGATGACATTGCGCGACTCAAAGGCCGTCGCCTTGAGAGCGGCCGAAACCGTAAAATGAAAGCGCTCGGCAATTTGTTCGGGAGTCAGGAGGATGACGGTTCGGTCGAGGCGCAAATTAAACGGCGTTCCCGAATAATTTACCAAGCTCATTTCTTTACGAAAGATGACATGCTTGCGGCTATGCTCGACAACCTCGTAAGCGCCTTCGTTGATCGGCGGCGGCGTGAACCAATGCTCCAAATCGAAGGGATCGCCGGCTTTGAAAAAGATGGAGAATTGGCCTCCTTCAGGCCCAAGCCAAAATCGGTCTTCGCCGCCGTAAGCGTTGATGTGCGGATTGTTTTCACCCGAGGCGATCAGCTCACGGTTGACCCAGCCGAAACTGATTCCATCAAGGCCGTCGGCCGTGCTCGTCATAACCCGTCCCTGCAGCGAGGGCGCAACGATCACCTGCGAGCGTTCATCGTCGCTCTTTATCACCAAAACCCGAGTGTGTTTCTGTAGAAACTCCAGATCGTCTTTGAACATGGCGACGTTTCCTTCCTTTTTCGCAGTTTGGCAGGCGGCGAACAGCAGAAAAATCCAACCGATGCGTTTCATAAAACGGCCCTCCGTTTAGCGCTCCAAAGAGGGAAAATTATCCGGCGACATCATTAAGACGGGTTTCAACGGTTGGTCGAGCAGAATCCGCAAATAGTCGATCGACGGGTCCGAGGTTGTTTTAACGGCAAAAAAGGAGCTCAACAACTCTTCGAGATTGTCCTTCGGATAGTATTCGACGATCCGCCACGGCTTATCGCCGGCGATCTTGGTCTCTTCGGCTGCTCTTTCGACAGCTTTAAGAAGACCGCCAATCTCATCCACCAAACCGGCCTCTTTTCCGTCCAGGCCCGAAAAGAATCGTCCTTGCCCCACCGCGTCGACTGCCTCTCGGCTCATAGCACGTCCTTGTGCAACCTTGCCGATGAACAGCTCATACATTTCACGAATCCATTTTTCAACTGCAGCCTTTTCCTCGTCCGTCAGGTTACGGCGCGGTACGGTCAAACTGATGACCGGCAAAGTAACGCCGCTTTCTATATCGGCATGATCGCCGCGCTGAACGCGGTCCTCGCTCATCCCCCATTTGGCGGAAAATCCTTTATCGTAAACCCATCCGCCGATAACGCCGATGGAGCCGGTGACTGTATTCGGACCGGCCAGTATTCTTTTGCCGTACATGGAAAGCCAATAGCCGCCGGAGCCGGCCACTTGACCTTGGCTGACGATGACCGGCTTTTTCTCCGCGCATTTTTTCATCGCTTCAGCGACAATATCTGCAGCAAGAGCCGATCCTCCCGGCGAGTCGACCCGAAAGACAATTGCCTTGATTTCGCGATCCTTGGCCAGACGTTCGAACAGCTTGGCCAGTTTTCTGGCGCGAATGCCGCTTTCCAGATCGCAGGCGCCGAGGCCGTAAATCAACGCGATCTTTTGCGCTCCGCCCCATCGATCATCATACAACGCCAGGTCGTACAGATCCTTGCGGCGCAGTTTCATCAATCGACCCTTGCCGCACTCCTTGAGGATCGTCTTTAGGTCGTTCCAGCGGCCCAGCCGATCGACCAGCTTGAGCTCAAGCGCTTTTTCCGCGCTCAGCAGGGCGAACTGATTGATGATCGAGTCGAAGCGGCTCTCCGTAAAGCCGCGCGAGCTGCAGACGTCGCTCCGCAGCAGCTCGTACCAATCATCCAAGTAGGCCTGGCGCTGCTCGCGATCCGCCTCGGACAAATCCTCACGGCTGTAAGTTTCAAGCGCGGATTTCCATTTAAAGTAGCGCCATTCATCAAATCCGAGTCCCAGCTTTTCCAGCGTGCCTTTAAGATAAGTTCGGCTCATGACCAGACCGGGAAGAAAAAGCATGCCGAGGGGATCCATGACCAGTTCGTCGGCCGCCGAAGACAGATGATAGCCGGTCATACCGGCTTCTTCAATAAAGACGATGACCCGCTTTCCATTGCGCCGCGCACGAATCAGCTCTTCGCGCAGCTCCCAAGCGTGTTCCGGCCGCACCAAAAGTCCGGTCAAATTCACGGCGATCGCCGCCAAACGCGGATCGTCGGCTGCCGCACACAAGTCCCGTAACAGCGGATAAAAAGCTTCCTGCGTGCCGCTGAACAGCAGTCCTCTTCGATAATCGACAGCGCCTTTTATCTCAAAGGCGGCATAAGCTTTCTCTTTCATGAACCGGCTCACCCATGAAGGCCGCAACGAGCCGGCACGCATCATGAGCAAGGTGCGAGCCGAACCGCCGCCTTCAGGCTGAATCGTATGCGCGGCAATGGAGCCGTGACCTATATCAAAGGTCAACCCCAAACTGTACGACTTGTCTCCGAAATATCTGCCGACGGCATAAAGGCCGGTAATCGGCTGTACGGCAGCGCCGACGCTCCAGCTTTTTTCGCTCATCTTGACGTTTTTATCAAGAACCGCATCGCCGAAAATCGTCAGCCTCGAGGTTCCCAAGGGACGCCATCCGATTTCCATGACCGACCAGGGAGAAGCGTTCCCCTGCGGAAAAAAGGCTGCGGCGCCGATAGAAAGCTGTCGAGCGGGCCGCAGGATGACGCCGGCACGCCACTCTGTCTCAGTTCCCTGTTTGTCCGTTCGTTGCGACCATTGATATCCGAATCCAAAGGCTGCCTTTTCATCGCCGCCTGCCAAAGCCAAATGATAGCTGGTTTGCGCCGTCGCAGGGCTAAGCTGCTTTCTGGTAACACCTGCGCCTAATCCCTTTAGACTGGAAAAGAGCGCCCAGTTTTCCAACTTTTCTTGCGGCAGCGCAGCGTGCGCTTGAAATTCAGGAAAGGGGAGCATGGCGACCACGGCGGGATTTGCGCAGCCGAGCAGACCGGTCCCGAACGCTGACGAAGGGGCCTGCAAATACTCGAAACGTTGATAGTAAGAAGGCTGGGCGGCAAGCCCCGCAGCTTCGAAAAGCAGTAGGCAGAAAAGTGCAGCCGGCTTCATAAATCCTCCTCTGCGGTTACTTGTCGATGCCGTGCTTTCCCGTTGCTTGGGTCATGATGGCGCATTGCGGTTATAAATTTAATCCGCGAATGAACGCCAATGAGCGCCAATAGGTGGAATTTTTAGGTTGTTTGATTCGCGTGCATTCGCGTTTATTAGCGGATTTATGATTTTTCTCCGTTACAAAATTCGCAGCTTTTCAAGGATCATTCCCAAGGAAACCGCCAATGATGGAGCGCCAATTCGTCGCGCATTTGCACCAGCTGTTTTTGCACCAAAGGCGGCAAGGGTGCGCCGGTCTTTTCGCGCTCGATCGAAAAGAAATATTCCTTCTCCCCATGGGTATAGATCCGCTCGGCGCCTTTAGCCTTGCGTGAAGACCTCAAGCTCCGGAGGATATCGCCGCTCTGTTTTTTGAATTGTTGCGGATCTGCAAAGTGGGAAACATCGACGGCAATGAAAAAGTGAGAAAGCGGAATCGCCGTCTTTTTCCCGCTCTCGTCGACGCCGTTCAGTTGTTTTAGAAACGGGCTGAGCGTCAATCCGGCGGTGAGCAGTTCGACGACCGCGGCAAAGCCGTACCCCTTGTGCCCTCCCATCTCCTCTCCTATTCCTCCGAGCGGTGTAAGGGCGGCGGTCCCTGACGTTAAAGCCTTCAACACTGCCTCTGCGTCGGTCATTGCTTTTCCGTCTGAATCGACCACCCAACCGACCGGCAGCGGCTTGCCCAAGCGTGCGTACAGTTCAATTTTGCCGCGTTGACAGGTCGATGTGGCATAGTCGTTGGTAAAAGGGAACGGCTCGTCCGTCGGCACGGCAAAGACCAACGGATTTGTACCGAGCAGGTTTTCGACACCCCAAGTCGGGGCGACAGACGGCCGCGCATTGGTGCCGGTGAGCCCGATCATGTCCCGTTCGCAAGCCATCAAAGGATAGTATGCCGCGATACCGTAATGGGTAGAGTTTTTGGCAACCACCATTCCGATGCCGTAAACGGAGGCCTTTTCGATGGCCATTTCCATGCATCGTTTGGCAACAACCATTCCCATGCCGTTGCCGCCGTCGATTACGGCGGTGGCGCCGATGTCCCGTTCGACCTTGATCTGCGTCACGGCGTTCTGCGTCCCCTCTCTGATGCGGTCATAGTAGATCGGCTTCAGCCTGCCGACTCCGTGCGAATCAATTCCGCGGCGGTCCGCCGCTGCCAGCACGTCGGCGCAGATTTCGGCGTCTTCCGCCGGACACCCCAGACCTATAAAGACATCTCGGGCAAAATCTTTTAATTTCTGAATCGGATAATATACTTCCGCCATTGATATGTCCTTATCTGCATACGGCACTGTTAATCTAATGTTAAAATTTACAAAAACTGAATTTGCTCTCCAATCGAAATCAGTATCCTTTTCGCAAAACAGACATATAATTTGCGTCCTGCAGTTCCCCGAAAAGATCCGAATGAACCAACCTATAATTTCGGTATCCTTCAAGATCGCCGAATACAAAACGCACGCCGTTTTGCAGTTTTTGATAGAACCAGATTTCGTAAGGGACAAAGTTCTGTTCATTCGGTCGCCGCTCTATGTCGTCCGGCGGGCCGTAAATCATATAGACTCGGCCCCTATCGGTCTTCCAACCGTCGATTCTAAAGGCTTGAAAATGTTCATTTGCGTAGGCATAGCGCCGGTAATACTCCTCTCGCACCGGATTACTACCGACCGCATACTGCGGATATTTGTTATGCCAAAAGTTGTAAACGAAGCGCCGCTTGCCTTCTAAATTGGCGATTTGTCCATGAACCTGCTGCTCCTCTTTGGAAAGCAGATAAAAGATTATCTGAAATTCGAGATCGATCTGAGAAGAGTCCATGGAAGCCAAAACCGAATCTTCATAAGGCTCACTCGACCCTGCTTGCGCCAAAGCTTCTTTCTGCAATACGAAAAAGGTTTTTTGCTGAACGGCCAACGGTTGACCGCTCAGTGTCTGCATTTCCACCACCAGCCGGTAAGCGCCGGAGTTCAGTTTGCCGACGTTTACCGCGCCGATCTCGACGCTGGGAGAAACGGCCTGCGCTTTGACCACTGCTTTTTCCGGCAATACCGCGTCATCGCTTTCTTTGGCTATGACACGATAGACCATTCGATACCCTTCTTTCGGCGGCTCGTAAGCTTCCACATAACTGAAGAGCATCGGTTTCTCAAAGGAAAAAATGAGACTGGGGTTTGGTTCTACAATCAAGCCGTTTTTGTAAAAGGGCGAAGAGGTATTGCCGGCCGCCTGAAACAAATTGCCGGCGACTTGTATCTCGCTGATGCGCGGAACTCCCGTGGAAGGCGGTGGAAGACTGAGAGGAAATCGAAGGCTGTCGAACCGCTGCGGCTGATTGAGGTCTTTGAGAACGAATTCACCGTCATAATTTCCGTAGGGTATCGCGACGCCGATTTTATCCACAATGGCGCTGAGCGGCTGTTCTTCGCCGCTTCGCTCTGCTTCGCTTTTCCAGGCAAATTCTTTGACCGGCAGCCCGTTTTGACGAAGGCGTATGACGCCCAGAGTCGATGCGATCTGTTTGCCGTCGCGGGTCACAAAGACCGGTGCGCTGCTCGGCAGGCTGTAGTAAAATTCGACATAGGCGTTTTGGCCGTCATATTCGAATTTGGCCCAATCCAGACTGGTATGAAGTCCCTGAGAATAAACTTGTACCGCAACAAGAAAATACAAAACAAGATAGATATCCCTGCACCTCATGACACACCCTTTTTAAAAAGAAAGGGTTGACCCCCGAAGGAATCAACCCTTTGGTTTCTGATGATATGAACGACTTAGAAGCCGACCGTGAGGCAGAAGAACTGGGCGTTGTTAAAGAACTCGGTCAGACGGTACGCATAATCCAACGTGACCGGAAAACCGACGTTGAACTTGACGCCCAGTCCGAACGACGGCCCGAAGAGATAGTCTTCGCTCGCCGAAACGAACTTGCCGCTTTCGTTCTCACCCAATCCTTCTTTGAATGCCAGAGAATAAGCACCGCGCAGGAATAAAAAGTCGCGCAGCGACAGCTCGGCGCCGGCAATGTACTGATCATAGGCGTAAGCGTTGTTCACAAAAGCGCCCATCAGATCGAGATTGATCTGTTCGCCGAGGTTGAGGGCATAAGAAACGCCCAGCTTGAGCTGTGACGGTAAGTCGAACGAAGCCGTCGGGATCGAGACCGAGGTCTGCACGGTTCCGGCTTCGGTGCCGGGCATGATCACGCGGCGCTCCAGATCGGTACCGATGAACTTCATATTGGTGCCGAAATTGGTCAGCACCACGCCCAGCTTGAGACCGGAGACCGGACTGACGTATTGCAGACCAAAGTCAAAGCCGACACCCTGCGCGCCCGTGCTCATGATGCGCTCGGTGACCAGTTTTGCCGTGGCGCCGAACAGAATGCGGTCGGTCATCTTGCGGCTGTAGGTCAGTCCGACGGTCAGATAGGTGGGTGAAAACACCTTGCCGGTGCCTTCGGGATTGGTAACGGTGGTCTCCATAATGTCGCCGAAGCTGAGGGTTTTAAGGCTCAAACCGATGGCGCCGACGCGGCTGACCTGCGTGGCAACCGCAAGATAGTTCACGTCGATGTCGCCGATCCAGTTTTGATGCGAGAACATCGCTTCGGTGTTGCTTTCCGCCATGGCCACGCCGGCCGGGTTCCAATAGATCGCGTCGATGCCGAACACTCCTGCAGTGTTGGCGCCGCTCAAAGCCGTGGAACGCGCGCCGACCGGGATCAGCAGCTCGGTCGCTCCGGCCGTGGCGATGCGCTTCCCGGTGCCGGCGAAAACGGTCGCACTCGACAGCAGGAGAACGCCCGTCAAGAGTACTGCGATAAATCCTTTATATCTCATGGTACGTTCCTTTCTCTTTTTCTTCCAATCCGACAATAATCAAGCCTCGATGAATTAGTAGTAGAGCAGACGCTCATCGCGGTTGATTACTGCAAGCTTGAGAATTTTTTCGCCGACATCCTTGATTTCGATGTGAACGATGTACATGCCGCTGGCCACCGGTACGTCGGCCGCGTTGCGCACATCCCATTCCGCATAAGCGGTGCCGAGCGAGCCCTGTTTCTGCCGATCGGCGTCGGTGATCACGCGCACCAAGTTGCCTGCCAGGTCAAAGATGCGGATGGTGGCGCCGTTGGCCGGCATATTGGTGAAGCGGATAATTCGCTGCGTCGGCTGGGTTTCGTTCGGACTCCAGGCCCAATAGGGATTGGGAACCGCGTTGATGCGGTCGAGCTGGAGTTTGGCCACCTCCGGACCTCTCACTGGCGCAGGCGGGGTGAGTTCAAAGACATCATTTTCACTGTTAATGTGGTTAGCCAGAATGACGAACTTGTCCTGGCCGGTGCCGCCGGGAGAGAACTCGGCTTCGCCGCGACGGTTCACTGCCAACCACCACATGATCGGCAGCTCAAGCTGCGTCAAATCACCAAAGTAATCAGGATTGGGCGTTTCGCTGTAATCGACGTCGAGAATGAACAGCCATTCCCGCGGACCGGTAGATGCGGTGTTGTCATAGTTCGTGTGAGGCCCGGGGAACCATTTGCCGTCGACCAATCCGCCTTCCACATTGTTTTCCATGAACATAACAGCCAGGCGTCGAGGCTTATCGGGATTCTCAATGTCAAAAGCTGCCAAGGGAACGTTCTTTGCGAACTCTTGATAAGCATAACCGCCGCTTGGATTCAGAATGAAAGGAGCGAATTCGGGCTTTGCCGGCGGAGCGGCAGCTCGTCGCATGTAACGATAGCCGTAGGAGACATTCGGATCATTGGGATCAAAGTTGCCGTTTTTATCCACCTTGGCCAGTACCAGCATGACGTTTTTCAACTTAGAGGCCGGGTAGTTATAGCCTGAGCCGAAGAAGGTCGAAGGTTGGGCCCAACCAATGGCGCCGTTAAAACCTTCAAAATGGAATCCGTCAGCGCCTGCCCAAGTAAAGCGGCGAGTGCTTCCCTCCGGAATCTGCCAATCCTTCATTCCCGGCGGCGGACCAGTGACATAAACTTTCATGCCGTCGATGATCGGATAGTCCTCATCGCCGGTTTGATTGGGATTGTCCTCCACGAGCATCTTGCCGGTGTTCTTGTCCTTCAGGCTCCACACATATCCTTCTTCGGTCTCTTTGAAGGTTACCTGATAGGTGTGCCCAGTCAATTTCAGAGCATCAACAACCTTGCCGATGACATTACCGTCGCTTACGCCTTTGGAATGGACGGAGCGGATCAGGTCATCAGCCTTTACCTTCGCTTCGATTCCGAGCGGAGCTTTATAGGGCATTACCATTATCGGCTTATGGCCGCTTTCGGCAACCTTCGGTGAAACCTCGCCGTTGACGGCATAGGACGTGACCGAGTAATAATATTTCTTGTAATTATAAAGCGCTTCGCCCGTCAATTTATCTTTATCGAGCACAATATGACGGGTGATACCGCTGTTCGAACCAAAGGCAACCGGTTTGTTCAAAACCATGCCGGTAGCGGCATCGTAGGTGTTATCGAAAATAATGCCGAAATCGCTAACAACGTCAAAAGTGGCAATCAGCTTCCAAGGACCGGAAACGGACTCGCCTTGATAAATGTTGTAGCCTTCGAACTTGTAACCGCTTTTTTCATAGCTTTCGATTTTTTGGTAGGTGCCGGCCTCATCCTGCCAGGAGAGGATTATTTTACCATCTTCCTGAGCGGCTGCAACAACAGGTGCCGGCGGCTGCGGCAAATCAAAATCGTTATCGAAGGCATTCTGCGCATAAGAGTCAAAGAAGCGCAGCGCATTGACGGCGGCCAAATTGTCGGTTCCAGGAGCGATAATCTTGGAGCCGACAATCACCTGCTTGTCGCCGGGTTTCAGCGTGAACGGGCCCGAGGACATCAGGAAACGTCGGTCGGCCGGATTGGAGTCCAAGTGACCGCTTTTAGTGACCGGATCGCCGGCGAACACGAACTTGGTCGGATTGCCGGTGTGATCCAAATAGGGCGAGCCGTCGCCGGTGAGGCCTTTCATGAAAAAGTACATCTGATTGGCGTCTTCCGGGTCTCCGAAGGGATCGGGTGCGCCGTTCCAATAATAGACAAACGAGGTCATCGGCATATAGGCGTCGCCGACTTTGGGGCCTTGGAAAAAGTCCATGCCGATGGCCGGCGGCGTGGTGCCGTAGGTCGCGTCGACCGGCTTGCCGTTGTAGCAGAAGCCCAGGCTCAGCGTCGTGTCACAGCCGACGAGGTCGTCGCTGGCATCGCCAAGGTCCGGGTCATCCCACAAGGCGACATAGCAGGAATCAAGCGTCAAGCCGCCCTTGTTCTCCACCTCGAACTTCATGAACATGATGTTGCCCAGCGGATCGGCCTTATTGAAGCCGAACACCGTGCATTTCACTTCCAATCCCATCGGCTGGGTCGAAAAGACGTTGGCATGCTGTGCGGCGTTGCCGTCGTTCATAACCCAGAAGATGGTCTGGTCACCGAAAAGTTTCGGTTTGCCGTCTGCGGTCACAGGTGCGCCCTGAGCGACCGGCCAGGAATCCCAGTCGCCGGTGCCGTCGCTGTTAATGATGTAAATCCGGTTCGCCTTATCATTGGGATCGGAGCCCCAAGGACCCGGCACGAACTCGGAAGAATATTCGGCAGCCGCCGTACGGATGACTCCGTCGGCGTCCTTGCCGGCGAACCAGATACCGGAAGCAAAATCTATGGTCTTTTTGCTGCCCTTGGGCCATTCCATACCCGAGTTGCCGGTCTTGCGGTGCGAAACAATCAGACCGTCATTGGCCAGCCAGTTGGCGATGGTGTTGGCGTTGAATTGGGCGTGCATGAATTCCGAGGGCTTGGCCAACTCGGCTCGACGATTGGCCTCGGAATAGACCAGCTGGACGCCCGTAAAGAGCACCAGCAGCGCCAATGCGGCCGGCAGAAGGTATCTCAAGTTGTGTTTCTTCATCATTTGAATCTCCTTTAACTGTTATCGGCAAAAGCAAAACAGTTTGACTATCCGTTTAAAGCCGTTTGCAGAAACATCTCAGACGGCCTTTGCCGGGTTACGGATTCAACTCGAAGCGGAGGCCGAGACGAATCTGGCGCGGCTGCTCCCAGTTGAACGGATGATTGATGCGCGCGCGATAGAGCGCTTCGGCTCGGGCGCCGCCGTTGGTCCGCACCCAGTTCTGTCCGTCGGGCGTCGAGAGCCATCCGTTGTCATCCGGTCGACCGGTAGCTTCATAGATACCGACGGTGAATTCGTTGCCGTTGTTTTTGCGGGTGAAGGGCTGTTTGGTGCCCAGCACATTGATCACCCACAAATAGGCGTTCAAACGCTGATTACCGAACTTGAAATCCTTATCCAACCGCAAATCGACATTATATGTCCACTGGGTATATGCCGAGTTGGTTCCGGCGATCGGGAAGGCCGTGGCAAAGCGCGCCGAATAGACCGTATCGCCGATGCGCTTGGGCGTGTAGGGGAAGCCGCTGCCGACCGTCGCCAGTACGTTGGCACCCCAGGTGTCTGCGCGGTAATCCAAATTGACCGAAGCGGTATGGCGCTGATCGTAATCCAACGGCGCTACAAACACCGGATAGTACTCGTTGCCGATCCAGGTGATGTAAAAGTTGGAATCCGAAGTGGAACCGGTGCCGGTAGCCCACTGCAGCGTATAGTTGACGTTAGCCGACAGTCTTTTGGTGCGGCGCAGCCGATAGGTGAACGAAAAACCTTTAACTGTACCATAGTCGCCGTTCTGGTATTGCGGATAGGTGACCGGCTTGGCATTGACTCGGTTCTTCAGCACCACCAAATCGCGGATTTCTTTGTAATAAGCCGTAATGCTGAGAGAAGAGTTCAGACCCAATTGTTGCCCGAAACCGACTTCGTAAGCAGTCGTCGATACCGGACGGAGGTCGGGGTTACCCACCGTGACTTGGTTACCCTGCGACAACTGGGCCGCCATGTAGTTCCAACCGGTGTAGAGGTGACGCAGTTCAGGCTGCTGGGTGAACTTGCCGAATTGAGCATGGAACACCGTCTTGTCGGTTACCGGGAAAGAGATACCCAAGCGCGGGCTAATGGACCAATGCGCTTCGGTCTTTTCCAGATAATCTTTATCCATCAAACCACCTTTGAGTTTGATGTCGTAGGGGTCCATGGGGCGATAATCGTTGGCGTTCATATAGTCCCAACGCAAACCCAAGTTGAGAACCAGGTCGGCTAACTCGATCTTGTCTTGCACGTAAAAAGAGGCAAGAACCGGATGCTTGGCACCGTCCAGTCCCTCATCTTTAAAAGCTTTGGGATCCGCTACGTTGTCGGCGAAATATTGCGGATAACCAAAGCTTTCCGTATAAGCCGCACGATAAGCCAGCAGCGGATCAATTGACGGATCGTTGGTGAAAATTCCGGCCAACCGCCAAGCGCTGACGGCAAAGCGGCGCAGAGTGTTGTAGCGATACTCGAAACCGGCCTTCAGCTCATGATTGGCCTGCTGACGGGTCGCATCCAGCTTGAGACCGATGACGTTGCTATAGTTGACGCTGTAGGCGCCCTGCGGCCGAATAGGAGCAAAAGCGCCCATACCGAGACGCGGTCGCGAATAATCGATGACGCTCGGAGCCGGCAGTTCAGGCATAAACAGACCATTCTGGTTAAAGTCGAGCTTGTCGCCGTAATCCGCCAGGTTGCGCCAGAAGACCGGGTCGCCGGATTCCTGCATGAATTCAGAGTAATAGGCCGTTCCTTCATAGAAGGTGTTGGCATCGATCGTGTGGCTGATTTTGCCGTAGACGGAATAGTTATAGTCTTCGCTGCGCAGATTGCGTGCGCTGTTGACGAGAGAGAAATATTGCGAATAGCTGCTGTAATCATCGAACGTACCGTTGCCGCCGATCTTGATACGTACCGGATTCAGATCGAACAGCACGTTGCCGTTGAAATTCCAGCGATCCAAAAAGTTGTTGGGCAGAGGACCGTCCTGCAGTTTAACCGGCAGAATTCGCTCGCTGAGCGGAATGCCCAGGCTGTCCATCTTTTGAGTGGTATAAAGAATCTCTTCTTGAGTAAAATCGCCGTCCAAAACCGGATGGCCGCCCGAAGAAGGCGAACGGTCGTAACGATAGGTCTTTTCGCCGGAAACAAAGAACTTGACCTTATCGGTAAAAACCGGCCCGCCGAGGGTCAGGTTGTAGACATTGTAACCGTAAGAATAAGTGCCGAGGGTTTTTGTCTCTTTGCTGAGGAATTCATCGGTAATGACTTCGCCGCTGATGTTCAAGCGGGTACCGCCCGATCGGGAAGAGGCGATCACAATACCCGAATTGGCAAAACCGTATTCGGCGTTGAAACCGCCCGCC